>JAUIKV010000173.1 GCA_030430615.1 Bacteroidia bacterium | reverse complement strand
CATGGGTCTTGAGGTCGCCATGGACTATGCCTTGCAGGCGGCACCGGATCATCCCTGGGTGAAGGAGCACAGCAGTTGGTTCAAGTGGAGACCTGATGGCACTGTGCAATACGCAGAAAATCCTCCCAAAAAGTACCAGGACATCCTGCCGATTTATTTCGAAAGCAAGGATTACGAGAATCTCTGGAAGGAGTGTCTCGACATTCTGTTCTTTTGGATCGAATGCGGAATTCAAGTCTTTCGGGTCGACAATCCCCACACAAAACCCTATTATTTCTGGAGCTGGATCATCGAGCAGGTCAAGGCCAAGCACCCGGATGTGATTTTCCTGGCCGAAGCGTTTACCAAGCCTAAAGTAATGCAGCAGCTGGCGAAACAAGGGTATACCCAGTCGTATACTTATTTTACCTGGCGAGAAAGCAAACACGAGCTCATCTCCTATGTAGAGGAGTTGACCAAAACGGATCAGTCGGAATACATGAGGCCGAATTTCTGGCCCAACACGCCTGACATCAATCCTTATCACCTGCAGGGAGCCAATGAGTCAAAATTCATACAACGCTATGCCCTTGCGGCCACACTGAGCTCCAATATCGGGATATACGGCCCCGTCTATGAATACATGATCAGTGAGCCCATCGAGGGCAAGGAGGAATATCTGAATTCAGAGAAGTTTCAGATCTGTCAATACGATTGGAATCGAAAAAACTGGCTCATTAAGATAATAACAGGTATCAACAAGGCAAGACACAGCCTGGAGGCCCTTCAGCAAACTAACAATATCCGGTTCTGTGAAATACAGAACGATGAGATGATCGCTTTTTACAAGTGGAACGAAGACCGGAGCAGCCAGGTGCTGGTCGTGATCAGTCTGGACAATCATCACAGCAGGCAGGGCTTTGTTCAGTTGCCCCTGGACGAACTCGGGATCGCTGCAGGGCAGCCTCTCGTCGTGAGAGACGTTGTTCCTGACGTTGAGTACACCTGGGACAGGGAATGGAACTTCGTGGAATTGCACCCTAATATGCCTTTTCATATCTTTGAGATAAATCAGATGTAGATGGCGGAAGAAAAGATCAAAACCAAGCTGAAGTCAAACTTTGTTTTTGACGGGGTTTGGGAAGACCTGATGGAGAACAAGGATTTCCTGGAGGTATTCCTGAGCGAGGTTCTTGAGGACTACATCGTCAAACAGCGCTGGTATGGCGGAAAGGCCAGCAAGTTGAAATACATAGAGCTTTCAGAGTATTTCAGGATACAGCAACGGGGTGAGGTGTATTTCGGATTGCTTCTTGAAATAGACTTCGTAGAAGCTTTCTACCAGCATTATTTTCTTCCGATCGCCTTTGTAACCGATGAGAATTTCGTCAAAGGGGATCGCATACTGCCAATCACGATCCAAGGCAACCAGGGATTCATTATTGATGCGATCAACCTGGAGGCCTTCCGGAAGCTCGTTTTTGAGCGTATACTGGGAGCGGTGCCCAAAGACAGGACCAAGGTTCAGTATCACCGAAGTGAAAGCTTCAAGGACGTTGAATACGAGTCCTCCCGATTTATGGGGTTGGAGCAGAGCAACACCTCTATCATATACAATGAGAAATACGTCCTGAAGTTTTTCAGGAGAATCTTTGCTGACAAGAACCCCGACTATGAAATGAGCCGGTTTTTGACCGAAGAAAAGGATTTTAAAAATACGCCATCGTACCAGGGCAGTTTGAACATAATCGATTCCGACGATGTCAATGTGACAATCGCCCTGATGCAGAAGATGGTTCCAAATCAGGGAGATGCCTGGGAATACATGTTGGGTGAGCTTCACAAAGCTTTTTTGAATCTGACCAACAAAGGCATTGATGTTGAGGTGCTGCCAAAAGCAAAGATGTTTGAAAGGTTGAAGATCAAAGATGTGCCGCCAGAGATCATTGACTGGGTAGGGCTTAATCTTTTTCTTAAAATAAAGCTGCTCGCCCGAAGAACGGCTGAAATGCACATCGTCCTGGGATCGGAATTCGAAGATACGGCGTTTACGCCTACTCACTTCAACGGAGATTACGAGGTGTGGCTCAAGAACAGGTTGATTTATCAGTTTCAGAACCGTTTGAATACCATTGAAAACCGCATGCATAAGCTCGACGGCCTGGCCCTTGAGCTAGCGCGGGAGCTGTTGGAAAAGAAGAACCTCATTCGAAAGCGCATCACCAATTTTGACTGGACCAAACTCAAGGGAGAACGGATACGGCTTCACGGGGATTACCATCTCGGGCAGATCCTGGTGACAGAGGGGGACTTTTATATCCTGGACTTTGAAGGCGAGCCGGAAAGCACCATTCGCGATCGAAAAGTCAAGCAACCGCCGCTGAAAGATGTGGCAGGGCTTTTCCGTTCCTTTCACTACGCGATCTATGCTACTGTGTTCAACAACAGTGACGAGTATCCGCAGTCTCAAGAGGAGCTCTTTGAAGCGGCTGAGGTACTGTACTGTTATCTGACCTGTGTCTTCCTGGAAGAATACACGGAAGTCATTCAAAATGCGAACCTGAACATCGGTTACAACCAGGAGAGAATTTTCATTCTCCAATACGCCCTGCTGGAAAAAGCGGTTTACGAGATCGGCTACGAGCTGAATTCGAGGCCGAGATGGGCGCTCATTCCCCTCAAGGGAATCTCTAACATTATTAACCACTGACAAATGGCAGAAGTAATCACTCACAGTCTATTTACTGATTTTGACATCGATCTTTTCAAATCGGGCAAACACTACCGACTTTACACCAAATTCGGCTCCCATCCGATGACCCTGGATGGAGTGGACGGAACCTATTTCGCGGTTTGGGCCCCTTCGGCCAAGGCAGTGTCTGTTATCGGGGACTTCAATTTCTGGAACGACAAGCAGCATCGGCTCAATGTGCGCTGGGACGGCTCAGGAATCTGGGAAGGCTTCATTCCCGAGGCCCTGGAAGGGATGCGGTACAAGTACAAGATCAAGTCCCATCACAATGACGTGGTGACAGAAAAAGCCGATCCATACGCTTACTCTTATGAGAATCCCCCGAATACGGCCTCGATTATTGCCACGATAGACGGGTACAAATGGAAAGACAAAGCCTGGATGGGGTATCGCAAGGACAAGAACGACCTGGACAAGCCCTATTCGGTTTACGAAGTTCACCTGGGATCATGGATGCGCAATGGAGAGGACAATACTTTTCTGACTTACAGGCAACTGGCCGAAAAGTTGGTGTCATATGTCAAGGATATGAATTTTACGCATGTGGAGTTTATGCCGATTATGGAATATCCATTTGACCCTTCCTGCGGTTATTTTGCACCGACCTCGAGGTTCGGCTCAGCAAGGGATTTCATGTACCTCTGTGACTGCCTGCATCAAAATGACATAGGAGTGATACTCGATTGGGTGCCCTCGCATTTTCCTTCGGATGATCACGGCCTCGGCTACTTTGACGGGAGCCACCTGTATGAGCATCCCGACCCTAGAAAGGGATATCACAAAGACTGGAAGAGCTTGATCTTTAATTACGGTCGAAACGAAGTCCGTTCGTTTTTGATCAGCAACGCTTTTTACTGGCTCGACAAGTATCACATCGACGGACTCCGCGTGGATGCCGTGGCTTCTATGCTGTACCTGGATTATTCCAGGGAAGACGGGGAATGGGAGCCCAACATATACGGAGGCCGAGAGAACCTGGAAGCAATTTCCTTTCTCAAGGAATTCAACAAAGAAGTCTATGAGAATTTTGACGGAATCCAGACCATCGCGGAGGAGTCAACGGCCTTTACCGGGGTTACGAGCCCCGTTGAATTTGGAGGGCTGGGCTTTGGAATGAAATGGATGATGGGCTGGATGCATGACACACTTCAGTACTTTGCCAAGGATCCGATCTATCGAAAGCACCATCACAACGATATCACCTTCAGTTTGGCTTATGCTTTTACGGAGAAATTCATGCTGCCGCTCTCGCACGATGAGGTCGTCTACGGCAAAAACTCCTTGTTGGGGCGGATGCCGGGTGACGAGTGGCAGCGGTTTGCCAATCTCAGATTGCTGTTTGGATATATGTTTACCCATCCTGGAACCAAACTGATTTTCCAGGGTGGCGAATTCGGGCAATCGGACGAGTGGAACTTCGCGCAAAGCCTCGATTGGCACCTATTGCAATACAAACCACACAAAGGGTTGCAGGGGTTCATGAAAGAATTGAACACGTTTTACAAGAACAGCCCGGCCCTGTACGAGAAAGCCTTTGCAGCAGAAGGCTTCGAATGGATCAACTACGGAGACTATGAGAATTCAGTCATTTCGTTTATCCGACGTGGTCATGACCCTGAGAATGATCTTATCGTGATTTGCAATTTCACCGCTGTGGTGCGCAAGAATTATGAAATCGGTCTTCCTCGTGAAGGAAAGCTCAAGCAGGTGTTCAACAGTGACTTCAAGAAGTTCTTCGGCAGTGGCGTGAGCAATTCCAAGGAAATACCCATCAAAGAGAAGGAGGTTTTAGGAAAGCCTTATAGTGCTCAAATTACCTTGCCGCCTCTTTCTGTTGTAGTCTTTAAGATAATATAGTACACATATTATAATTTTCAAACAAAAACCCCTGATTGTTGATTTTTCATTAGTAAATCAGGGGTATTTTTATGAAATCCATATAGCGTAAGCTATTGGATTTTAGTACGTTTGTATCTTTCGATAAAATGACGAAATATGATTTTAAGCACGGAGTTGGAACAGAAAGGGAATCAGTTCCCGTCGAAAATAGTATCCTACAAAAAAGACGTTGACACCCTGTATTTCACGACTGAGAATTACGTTGTGCTCCAGGTCACGGTGAGGCGCGACAGTGTCATTCGTTTCAGGTACAGCACCAAAACTATATTTCCCGAGGATTTCTCCTACGCCATCACCAAGTATGCCAGTAGTGGGTTCAACCATCTGAGCATCGAAGAGGAAAAACAGCATTACGTAATAACCACGGCAAAGCTCATCATCAAGATCTCGAAGACAGACCTGAGAAAGTCTATTTATGATGCCAAGGACAAGTCGCTGATATGTGAAGATGAGATCGGTTTTCATTGGGAAGAGAGTTATGAGTTTGGCGGTGACATCGTCAAAATGTCCAAAACCGCTCAGAACAGTGAAGCCTTTTACGGACTGGGTGACAAGCCCGTACATGTCAACCTGAAAGGGCGAAGGTTTGAGAATTGGGTGACCGATTCATATGCCTACGGACGAGACAGTGATCCAATCTACAAGGCTATTCCTTTTTACATCGGATTGCATCACTCCAAGGCCTACGGAATTTTCTTTGACAATACGTTCAAATCCTTTTTTGATTTTTGCGCTGAAAGAAGGAACATCACCAGCTTTTGGGCGGAAGGAGGAGAAATGAACTACTATTTCATCTATGGGCCCGACATGTCAGATGTAGTAGCCAATTATACCGATCTCACCGGAAAGCCACACGAAATGCCTCCCCTCTGGGCACTGGGTTATCACCAATGCAAGTGGAGTTACTACCCGGAGTCACAGGTGCGTGAGATTGCCCAAAATTTTAGAGAACTTAAAATCCCATGTGATGCGATCTATCTCGATATCGATTACATGGACGGTTTCAGGTGTTTTACCTGGAACAAGGAGTATTTCCCGGATCCGAAGAAGATGGTGAAAGAGCTCGCTGACGATGGCTTCAAAACGATCGTGATCATTGATCCCGGAATCAAAATAGACATCAACTATCCTGTGTTCAAGGAAGCGCTTGACAAGGATTATTTCTGTAAACGCGCAGATGGACCT
>JAUIKV010000004.1 GCA_030430615.1 Bacteroidia bacterium | reverse complement strand
TATCTCTGATACTTCCATCTCATCTTTTCCTGGTCAGTCATTCCGGGCCATCGCCTTCGAAAATCCTCGTTGATCGAATCCAGGATGGGGTCGTACAGGGCCTTCTGCGCATCATTGGCACGGTTATAAGGTCCGTAAAACCCATTGGGATATTCCTCCACAGCTGGCGTAACTCCCCCCATGGCCTCAAGGGTTTCCGGTCGCACTTTGCTGTCATGATTGTACATCATATGAGTCAGCAGGTTCATTTCTGCCGTTTTTGCCGCTGTTCCGCGGTTGCTGTAATCATCAAAAAGAGTCGTTGGTTCAGGAAATGTCTTTCGGGTGAATTCGGCAAACTTTTCAGGGCTGGGCCACCAGGGCCTGTGTGGCGCCTTGTGCAGGTACATCATCATAAAAGGCTTGTTCTTGTCCCGTTTTTCATCAAGCCAGTTCAAAGTCAGGTCCGTGATGATATCTGTCACGTATCCCGTGATGATCGTATCACCTTTGGATCCGATAAGCTTCGGATTGATGTAGTTTCCCTGACCGGGCAGTATCATAAAGTCATCCACGCCTTTGGGATTGTTTCCGAAATGCAGCTTTCCGAACATGGCCGTCTGATATCCCGCTTTTTGAAAGAGCTGGGGAAAAGTGACCTGTGTGGTGTCAAAAGGCATCAGGTTGTCAATTTTCCCGTTGATGTGGGTGTGCTTGCCCGTCAGAATCGTGGCACGCGAAGGTGCGCAAATGGAATTGGAGACGCAGGCATTGGTAAAGAGAAGCCCTTCGTCAGCGAGTCGATCAATATTTGGGGTTTGCAGCAATTCACTCCCATATGCGCTTATAGCCTGATAGGCATGGTCATCCGACATGATGAACAGGATATTGGGTCTTTGGGCTACAGTTTCGGCCTCAAGCTTTTGATCGCTTTGTCTGGAACATGATAGAAGAAGTCCGAATGCGATAAGGGATGCTGTTCTCAATAAAAATTTCATATCCGAAAATTAGATAAGACTTTGTAAAGACTAAAGGTACTGATTCGGTCTTTTCTGCAATTCGATATGGTCTCGAAATTTTAACACTTTTTTTACAACTTCGGTGTTAAACCCAATTCAACCATGGCAGTCAAAAGGGCAAACAAATAAAACAAAATGAAAAAAATTGAAAACATGAAGAGAATAGCATTCATCATCATTTTAGGATTGAGTTTATCCCTTCATGCCCAGCGCGGAAAAGGAGATCAGCATCAAAGAAGCGAATTTACGCCTGAGCAGCAGGCGGTTTTGAAAACCAAGAAAATGGCTCTCCACCTCGATCTCAGCGAAGATCAGCAGGAAAGACTGACTCAGGTGAATAAATCCTGGGCCGAGAAAAAGGCCGAGAAGAGAAAAGAGTTCAAGGCACAATTCGAGGGCGATGAGCGGCCTGACGCCGACGCCCGTTACGAGCATCAATTGAAAATGCTGGATGATAAAATGGCCTATCAGAAAGAGGTTGAGAAGATCTTAAATAAAGATCAGTATGCCACTTGGAAGGAGCATCAGAACAAAAGAAATCGGGGTCAGACCTGCCGAAAGGGCAACGGAAAGAGAAATAGCGACAAAAGAGAAAGTTGATTGGATGGAGTAGATTGGATTAATTTTGAGTTGATTGTAAAACCGGGACATTGCTCCCGGTTTTTTTTATTCCGAGACGATCAACTCCTGCCCAACCGATAAATGGTTAGAGTTCAATTTATTGAGCTCCTTTAATTCATCAACGGTGAGATCGTGTTCTCGTGCGATCGAATAAAGCGTGTCTCCTTTGTCAACGGTGTAAGTCGAAATGCTTCGATAGGCCACCCTTCCACCTCTCTCTTCATGTGTCTTGACATCGGCTACCTGGCTCTCCTCGGGAATCTCCAAAGCGCGGGCTTTTGCGTACTTCTTATATGCCTTGTCGTCAAGCACAAGGTCATCGTATTTGTAAAGCTCAAAATTCTCGATGAAGGAAATCAGTTTCTTCGGGTATTTTCGATCGGTTGCATATCCTGCCTTTTTGAGTCCCTTTGCCCAGGCCTTGTAATCATCTCGTCTCAGGTCAAAGAGAAACTCGTATCGTCCTCTGCTCGTGAGAAACTTGGAATGATCATTGAATGATCCCTCTGCGGTAGGATACTTTCTGAAACATTCTCCGCGTCGGTCATCGTCGTGATAAACTTTCTGACCCTTCCAGGAAGAATGACATTTAATTCCGAAATGATTGTTTGATTTCTTCGCCAGTTCAGACAATCCGTTGCCGGATTCCAGAATTCCCTGGGCCAGGGTGATGCTTGCAGGGATTTTGTACTCTTCCATTTTTCGAATGGCAATGTCCTTATAGGTACCGATGTAGTCTACGGTGAAATTGTTGACCTTGTCCTGGTTCCTTTCCCTGAAATCATAAAAGATCTGATCACTTTCGTCATAGAGATAACGCTCCCTGACCGTCAAACCATTCTTGTCGCTCTTTGAGTTGCCTGTTTTCTTCGATCCGCATGCTCCCAAGAGCATCAATGCAAATCCAGCCAATAAAAAAACACTTATTCGTCTCCCACACATATAAGTGGCAATTTCTTTTTTGTCAATTTCTGATTCATCCCGTCAATGCCTTGTAGGCCTCCCGTATGAATAGCCAAAATTCGGCTATTCTTTTCAAATTGTTTGTTTTTGATCATGTCTACAAGGCCGTACATCATTTTACCTGTGTATACCGGATCTAAAGGAATGGTGGTTGATCTGTAAAACTGGTTGATAAAACTAATCAATTTTTCATTGATTTTCGCATATCCGCCAAAATGATAGTCACTTACTAAACTCCAATTTTCCCGATGTATTGCGATTTTTGCAATTTCTTCTCTTAAAAAGTCGCCTTTGAGGCTCGGAAAACCCAAAACTCTCTGATCGACTCCGGCAGAATTGATCAGGCCCGTCATTGTTCCTCCCGTGCCAACGGAGACACAGATATAATCAAAAATCTCGTCATCCTCCTTCAGAATCTCTTCACAACCCTTGATCGCCAGGGCATTGGTGCCACCTTCGGGAACGAGATAAAACTCACCGAAACGCTCCCTCAGCAGGTCGATAAACTCCTCCTTGTGCCTTGACTTGTAAAGATCGCGTGACACAAATTCGAGCTGCATGCCCAGGTTTGTGGCCAAAGACAGGGTGGGATTCTCGGACACGAGCTCAGGCCGCACCGCAAGTTCATCTCCCCGAATTATACCTATGGTATTCAACCCGTTCTTTTTTCCTGCATAAGCGAGGGCCGAAATATGATTGGAATAAGCTCCACCAAAGGTGAGTAAGGTGCTGTATCCCTGATCAACGGCCTCCTCCAGGTTGTATTTGAGTTTCCTGAATTTATTGCCTGAAATGTGAGGGTGCAGCTGATCTTCTCTTTTCATCCAAAGGGATACCTCCGCCGATTCGATTTCTTGCATATGCACCTGCTGGTTACGGCTCCTCTCCATTTCTTTTCAATGTTTCACCTTCTTTTCAATGTTTCAACGGTCGCTCAAAGATATATCCGACAAAGCTCCATAGTGGTTTTTTTCGGGCATAGTCAAGATCGTATTCGTTTTCATAGGCCTCTCGTTCAAAGCTGATGTTGCGGTATGCCAGTTTTGGTTGCTTGTAAATGATTATTTTTGCAAGGAATTCCGTCATGTAGATGATGAAGAAGAATACCCACAGCAATTCGAGCTGCTGTCTAAGGTGAATTCTCTCGTGATGGATCAGAATGAAATCCGATCGTAGCGCCGGCTCTTTCAAAATGATAAAAGGCCATACGGCTAGCGCATTGAACGTGGAAGGAAAGATATAGGGGATAATCAGAACCATATAACTGACTGATGTTAAAGCAGAACCGCCGATGCAATTTAACAATAATAAATTGAAACCCGAAGATTTTTACTACAGCGAGGAAGGTTACAAGGTCTTCACTGAGCTGTATCATCTCAAGCGAGGATATTGCTGCAAAAGCGGCTGCCGGCATTGCCCCTACGGCTTTGACAAGCAGCGCGGCATATGACAGATATGGTACGATTCTTGATAATGTATCTAGGAACGTCCAAAATAATCAAGTCACAGACCATGGTAAAAATTTACTCGGCTTTTGCAACCCTTTTTCTCTTGCTCTTCGTTTCCTGCTCTTCGATAAGCGTGTACTCGGATTACGACAAGGAAGCAGATTTTTCTGAGTTCAAAACCTATGCCTTCTACAAAAAAGGCATTGATCGGGTTGAGATTTCGGATCTGGACAAAAGAAGGATTTTAAGAGTGATAGAAAGAGAGCTTCAGAGCAAGGGAATGGTTCCCTCAGAGGACCCGGATGTACTGGTCAACATATTTACCAAGTCACGTGAGAGAATTGATGTTTACACCAACAACTACAATGGTTGGTATCCCTGGTATTATGGTTACGGATACGGCTGGTACGGGCCCGGGATGGGATGGGGCTACACCAACGTGTCTTCATCCACAGAGGGCACACTTTTCATCGACCTTATCGATGCCCGCAAAAAGGAGCTGGCCTGGCAGGGAATAGGCACAGGCATTTTGTCCTACAGCAAAAGTGTTGAGAAAAAGGAGGCAAAAATCAACGACTTTGTGACCCAGATCATGATGGCTTATCCTCCTCAACTCGAGGGATCAAATAACTGATTTTCAATTCTCAAGAATATTTAGGCTGTTTGTCAGTCTCAAAGGGCTTCCAACAATTCATGCAATTCCTCCCAGGAAGTCATTAATTCTGCCAGCCTGTCCTTTTTTTGCTGATAAAGGTCGAAAAACTTCTCATCTTGTTGCAACTGTTCAAAATTCTCACCGATCTCGGCATCGTCATTGATCAACTGGTGCTCCAATTTCGATATTTCAGATTCGACTTTGCTCAATTTATTTTGAAGCTTTTTCTTCTGCTTGAGATCCTGATGTGACTGCTTTCCTGTCTTGTTCCGGGGTTCATTGGCTTTCTCTGAATTGCTCTTCATCTCCACTTCCCGCATGCTCTCCATCTGGTGTTGTTCCAGGAAGTAATTGATGTCACCCAGGTAGGCTTTGACCTCAGAATCGCGAAAAGAATAGACCGTGTGGGCAAGGTCCTGAAGAAAGTCCCTATCATGGGACACAAGGATAAGGGTGCCTTCAAATTGCTCAAGGGCCTGCTTTAGAACTCTTTTGGATGCCATGTCCAAATGATTCGTAGGCTCATCCATGATCAACACGTTGAAAGGGGTCAGTAGCATTTTGCAAAGTGCGAGACGATTTCGCTCGCCTCCTGAAAGGACCTTGACTTTTTTGTCCACTTCGTCCCCGCCAAACAAAAATGCGCCGAGCATGTCTCTCACCTTAAACCTGTTGGCATCAGAGGCAGCTGTTTCCATGGTCTCCAAAACGGTTTTTTCACCGTCGAGATATTCGGATTGGTTTTGTGCAAAATATCCGATCTGCACATTGTGACCCAATTTGAGCGATCCTTCATATTCAATCTCCCCGACAATAATCTTGGCCATCGTCGATTTTCCCTGACCGTTCTGGCCCACAAAAGCTATTTTACTTCCTCTTTCGATGAGGAGGTCTACCCCTTCGATGACGAGATTGTCGCCATAGCTCTTTGACACATGATGGGCCTCAATCACGACTTTGCCCGGAGTCACCGACAGAGGAAACCGGACTTTCATGACGGCGTGGTCTTCCTGGTCGACTTCGATCCGTTCCACCTTGTCGAGCTTTTTGATCAGGGATTGGGCCATGGAAGCCTTATTGGCCTTGGCCCTGAATTTTTCAATCAGTTGCTCTGTTTGCTTGATCTCCCTCTCCTGGTTCTTTTTTGCCTGGAGCTGCTTTTCCCTTATCTCACCTCTGAGCAAAAGGAATTCAGAATAGGGCTTTTTGTAGTCGTATATCTGCCCAAGTGAGATCTCTATGGTCCTGTTGGTGACATTGTCCAAAAACATTCTGTCATGAGAAACCATCATGATCGCTCCTTTGAAGGACTTGAGAAAGCCCTCGAACCAAATGATGGATTCGATGTCGAGATGATTCGTGGGTTCGTCCAGCAGGAGAATGTCGTGGTTCTGAAGCAGCAGTTTGGCCAGCTCAATGCGCATGCGCCAGCCTCCCGAAAACGTCTCGGTGGATTTGTCAAAATCCTCCTGCCGAAACCCAAGGCCTGCCAAAATCTTTTCAGTGTCACCCTGGTAATTGTAACCACCAATCAATTCATAGCGATGGCCCAGGTCGTCAAGGTCATGCATCAGGTTGTGATAGTAATCACTTTCATAATCAGTTCGTGTCGCCAGCTCTGTGTTGACTTCTTCAAGCTTTTTCTCGATTTTCTTGATTTCCGTAAAGGCTTGATAAGCCTCTTCCAACACAGTTCGACCGTGCTCAAAATCGATGTCCTGCCTCAGGTAGCCTATGCTAACGTTCTTCTCAAATGCCAGGGATCCCCCGTCGAGGGGCTGCTCCCCGGCTATCACTTTCAACAGGGTGGACTTACCCGCTCCATTCTTGCCGACGAGACCTGCCCGGTCACCCGCATTGAGTTTGAAGGTAATGCCCGAGAAAAGATCCTCTCCTGAGAATGTAACCTGTATGTCATGCGCGTTAAGCATAGTAGTCCTTAATCAATTATCTTTGCAAAAGTAACTGAAATATGCGATTCAGCCATGTGGAAAAAAGGAACCAAGCTCTACAGTGTGAACCACAATAAATGTCCCCGCTGCCAGGAAGGCGACTTTTTTGTCAAACCTGCCGGCTTTCGGTTCAAGGACAATTTGAAAATGCACGAAAGCTGCTCGAATTGCGGACTCAAGTACATGATCGAGCCTTCCTTCTTCTATGGAGCTATGTATGTGAGCTATGCGATAACCGTGGCGATGGCTGTGGCCGTATTTGTGATTTGCCAGTTGTTCGATCTGAGCCTTGTTGCATCACTCGTAAGCATAATGGTTGTTCTGATCCTGGCCAATCCTTTCGTGATGCGAATTTCAAGGCTGCTTTACATTAATCTGTTCATAAGTTTCAAGCCTGAAGAAGGCGCCTGAACCTGGAAATATCCACTTCGGGATCCAGCTCAATCTCGTTTTCAAGATGGGCTACGAGCTGACGTGCAAGAAGTGGAGATGACATTACACCGCGGGTACCCAATCCATTGAATATAGCCAGCCTCGGATGATCGGGGTGTTTGCCCAACAGTGGCCTGCGATCAGGAGTGGTGGGTCTGACCCCCGCTTCATGATCCCTCACTTCAAAATCACAGGAGATGACGGTCTTCAATTTCTCCAGAAGCTCCTCACGACCCTGATCGGTTGGCAGATTTGTCTTGTCGCTCCAATTGAAAGTCGCCCCGATCTTGTAGAGATCGTTGCCCAGAGGCATTACAAAAACGGCAGATTTTATCACCTCTTCCAGCTTCAGATCAGTAGCGTGGATCGTGATGAGCTCTCCTTTGGTTCCTTCCAGGGGGAGCCAGTTGAAATAAGGATTGTTTGCAACACCATTGCCTTCACAGAAAACAATGCCATTCGCCATATGTCTCCCATACTGCAGCTCCTCCTTGTTTCCCTTGCCAATCAATTTCAGATCGTCATACGAGAAGCTCTTGCGCGTCAAACGCCCTTGGGATTCGAGATAGTCGCGATAGTCGTTCACCAGCTCCTTCACCTTGACCCTGCCGGTTCCCCTGACCCTTCCAAGTCGAAATTCGGCTTTGACTTCAGCGTATTCGTTATCCTCGATCACGGGCTCCAGGAAAGGCCGCAAACGAGGCTTGTCACATGCCGTGAACCAATTGTTCTGCTCCTCTACGCTCTTGAAGATTCGTAAAATATCCATTCTCCTGTCGTATGCAGACTGGAACTTCTCCTCGAGTCTCTTGTAGTAAGGAAGAGCCACTTCCAGTTGCTCGTCTCCTTTCCATACCGGGTTGAATCTTTTAAGCACCACAGGGTTGTACATGCCCCCGGCCACAAGGGAAGATGTTTGAGATTCGTCCTCGAACACCATAAAACTCCGGTTTCTACGGGTTAACTCCTCGACCAAAGCGATCCCTGCCAGTCCCAGTCCTACTACGATATAGTCTATCTTCTCCACACGTTGAAATTGTAAGGCATCTGCCTTTTCCGACCCCAAAGATAAGACATAAAAAAACCCCTGCTTCACAGCAGGGGTCCTTCTTTATTAACTCAATAATTAGTAATTCCACATATCGAGCTCCCTATCTCGAATATCTTCTTTCAATTTGTCGGATTCCAACACCTGAAAGAGGGAATTGCCTTTAATGTACTCAGCAACGTCTCTGTTACCGTAAATGTTCTCTTCTCTGTAGATGATCGCATTGAACCTTCTCGCATTCAGCAAGTGATCGTAAGACAGCGGATAGGCTGAATTCTTTTGATTGAACACTTTCATGTCATGCGTTGAGTAACGCGCTCCCGGGTACCATACCCAGAACAGCTCGATGAGTTCATCCTGCGCGCCTTCAGCGTCGATGAAGTTCACATCGGGTGCCACCGGAGCCACCCCAAGCAATCTGTACTTGAGCTCTCCCTGGCGCTTGTCAAAGTACCAGACGCCTTTGATTCGGAAACCTTCAATATCGGCTGCCGTGATGTCCCTGCGGTCTACATACTCATCCGTAAGAATCTCTCCCGCATTCAGGCGCTCGATACCTGCATCTGAAGTATCTATTCTCGAGAGTCTTCCCTGAATATCCTTCAGGGTAAGCTTGTCCTCAAAATAGGAGTCGTCATACACATCGATGATCTCTCCGCTTTTGATTCCTCTCAGCAAGGTGTCGTAAAGAGACCTTCTGTTTGAGCTTATATTGCTCGTGTCTACTGGATAGTAAAACGGCATGTTGATCTTCTCATTCAGGTCAACGTATTCCCAAACCACCTTTGACCAAAGTATGTCGCGGTCATCGATATATCCGTAAGGCAGTGGTTGATCATTGTCAGCGGCAAGCTGCTCCGGCGTTTTCATTCCTATCTGTTCGGGAATCTTCGCGTTCAGCAGGTTCGCCTGAGCCTGCATGGACCCGACAGACAATAAACCTATAACTGCTATGATTAAACTTTTCAATTTCATAATACTAGTGGAATTAGTTTGTTATTTCTACGTTTACCGGTGAGGCATTTTTCAGGTAATACCCTGAGTTGCCTTGCAGCTTTTGTTTGATGTCAAAGATAATGACAACATCTCCTCTTCTGGCCTTGTTCAACACACGGATTGCCGCTGCATCGAATTTGTCGCCTCTCACTTGCACAGTTGGCTGACCTGGCACTTTTACACTAAACCCGGTAGTGTTGATGGTAAGATCGAACACAAAGTCAGGCAGCATAGAGCTGATAGTCGCCTTTTGAAGCGTGCTCTTAGGCATTTTGATCATCCCGTACTCTCCACGCACCGCCGCAACAGGAGCAGGAATGTCCTTGATTCTGAACATCTGGCTTGAAGAGATTGGCGTTCCGTCAGGAAGCTTGGCAGTCACATTGATCTTGACCTCTCTGCCTTTACCAGGTGCCATCATGTATTTTCCAATACCTTTCACTTTTCTCAATCCCGGGGCGCTCGCTTTGACGGCGTTGTCAGCAACACCCGGTACCGAAACAGTAATCGGGTTCTCAACCCCTCGGTATACTACGTTCATCTTGTCTGCTGAGATTACGGCACTGTTCGGCTTGGCCACAACAGCATACGAAGTCTCGATTGGAATCTCGACAGGCTCGCCGTTCTCCATAAAGATGAATTTACCTTTGATTTCATTCTCTCCTACATTTCCGGAAGGAAAGTTGAGAAGCGCTCCACCACCTTCGAATTCGGTGATTTCCCTTCCATTGATCTCTACTCTGGTTGGCTTCAAGGAACCGTCATATCGGCCTAGCACAATCTTACCCTCAAAATTCTCACCTTGCAAAGTCGCAGGAGTCTTAGGAATCAGGATCGCCTGATAATTTTTCATAGAGACGTCACTCGCCATCTGACCCTGGAGCATTCCGCCAAGGATCTGAGATTCTGTCGTCTTGATATCCGCCTGGATCTGTGTCAACTTTGTGATCGATGCAACCAAAGGGAAACCCTTGTAGTTGTAGTCCAACCAGAAAATTTCTTTTCCTTCTCTGTTGGTCACCTTATCCGTAGAGAATCGATTGACAACATCATTCTTGATGTTCTCGTTCCCATCTCCAAGCACGTTGACTATCTCCGCGCGGTAGTTGTTTATATTGTCTAAAAAGGCTTGTCCTTCTTCCTTGTAATTTCCGTCATCTCCTTTGAAGAACTTTTCATCCAGGAATTTTCCCGAATCCATGGTTTGATAATCCGTTGGATCATCCACCGTGGCCTTCATTTCATCTTTGATGTTCTCGATGTATTGGTAAAATTCAGTCGACAAAGCTTTTACCTTGTCGGCCTTTACCTTCTCATCGCCATACTTCTCGGACTGTTCCACTGCTTTCAAAGCGAGGTCCTCGTACGACCGGTCGTTCCTGGCCGTTGCAGCCTCATTGGCTGAAACCAGCTTGGTATCCATTAAACCGAAGGCTTGTAAGACTTCCTTTGACATATTCATGGCCAACATCGCGATGAAGATCAGATACATCAAATTGATCATTTTTTGCCGTGGTGATAAATTTCCTGATGCCATTCTAATTAGTTTTTATAGGGTTAGTAATTGAAGTTGTTAAACCAGTAACTAATTAAGCTCTGTTTGACATAGCGGATAGCATACCACCGTAAACTCCGTTAAGCGATGAAAGATTCGTAGCAAGAGATTGCATCTGCTCCTTCAGTATTTCAGCGTTTTCAAGGGTTTCCTGATTCAGTTCAGCCTGCTTCTGTGCATGTTCCTTCTGGATCATGTACATGCTGTTCAATGACTCAAGCTCGATGGCCGCAACTGACAACTGCTCAGCATAACGGTTCGAGGCCGCGATTGAGTCTGTAGCCGGCTTGATGCCTTCTGAAGCTTCTGCAAAGCTGCTGATGCTGTTCGAGAGTCTTTCCATTTTCGCAGCGTCCAGATTCGCGTCTGCCAACATATCGTCGAGTTTTTGAGACAACAGACTCTGCGAGTCTTTGGCTTGTTCTTTATCCTTGGCCTCTCCACCTACCAGCTCAGGATAGACGTTCGTCCAGTCCAGATCTTCTTCTACAGGTTCGAAGGCTGAGAGTGCGAATACCAACGCCTCCACGACCATCCCGATTGTTAACATTTCCGTTCCTCCAGGATAGTGAGCAATTTTAAACAGAGCTCCCAGGATAACGACTGCTGCTCCAAGGCCGTAGGCCATGTTGAACATCTTCTTTTTTGCTTTTGATTGTGCCATAATTCTTGTCTTTAATAATTATTGATTTGCTTTTTTCTATTTTGATTCTTCAGTTGTAGTTAGTCTGAAATTTTTGTTCCCATATAGTCCTGAACGGTTCGGAATCCGATGTAGCTTCTCGCTGAGTCGCCGTATTCGTAGTCACGGGTTCCCACTTCGAGGAAATAGGCTACGTCCTTCCAGGATCCTCCACGGATTACTTTTCGCTGGTTGTCATTGTCAACAACGTTTGGATTCATGGTCGATCCGAGGTAATACGATGAAGGGTTATACGCTGTATTGGTCCATTCCGAAACGTTACCGGCCATGTTGTACAGTCCGTAATCGTTCGCGTTGTAAGACTTTGCCTCCACTGTGTAAAGGGCGCCGTCAGCCGCATAGTTACCTCTCTCAGGCTTGAAGTTTGCCAGGAAGCAACCTCTGTCGGTCATTGTATAAGGTCCACCCCATGGGTATTTTGCATATTCCAGTCCGCCGCGTGCCGCATACTCCCATTCTGCCTCAGTTGGCAATCGGAAGCTTGGCTCTCTTCCGGAAGCTCCTTTCTTGCGCCCGGCGAGGAAGTTGTTTCTTTTATCCGTTCTGAAGTTACAGAACGCTTTGGCCTGACTCCAGGTAACACCTACTACAGGATACTCATTGTAAGCCTGGTGCCAGAAATAATCCTGGTGCATCGGATCGTTGTACGAGTAGTTGAAGTCCTTCACCCAAACCGCAGTGTCAGGATATACCTCAACTTCAACCTTCTTGAGAAAATCTTTTGGATTCCCGCTTCTTTTGGCAGCTCCAGCCTGATCGTAAGTCATGTAGACATACTTGAGCTTTTTAGTGTCAATTCTGCGCTTGCGCTCCATAGCCTCGTCAACTGGCAGGTAAATGCTGTCCATAGCCTCGGCGTAATACTCATCTGGGAATTCGTTGGTATCCCATACCAATTCCACGTCCCAATTCAAATATCTTCCTTCGGTAGGCGAGTTGATATCTCCCAGACTACCGTAGTTGTCCATCATGTATTTGTAGTACGCATTGTCTGCGCTGTCCTGCTCTTTGAACGCATATTTTGAAATTCCCGAGAGATCGCCCTTGTTCTGTTCAATGGATTCACTTCCACCGATCGAAGCCTCTTCAGCCAAAATGGCCAGTTTCGTCCTCAGGATAGAATCTCTAACCCTAAAAACGAATTCGCGATACTCGCTGTTGGTGATCTCGGTGTCATCCATATAATATGGTCTCACCGTAACGGTTCTCGAAGGGGCACTAAACGCTCCCGCAACATCCTCATCACCTTTACCCATCGTGAATGCACCTCCAGGAATCAAAACCATTCCGTAAGGTTTTTCAGGAAAGAATTTTTTGTTCGCACTGACTCCTACCAGTTGGCCTCTGTCATTTCCAGACTTACAACTGCTCAAAAGTATCAGAACAAACAGTGTTAGGATTAGGGATAACTTTTTCATAATTTTTTACTTTACTAATAAGATGTTATTGTTACTCTTAAACAATTTTAGCTTAACTTTTACTTGAATATTTATTCCAAAAAAATCAAATAAAATTCCACACAAAAACTGTGCTTTTGTTCCCTAAGAACGTTAAAAAACCTGCTTTAGTGTGTACTAATTCAATTTTCTAAATGTTTTTAACCATCTTTCTGGGAATATCTGATTACTTGCTGTCAAATAATCTTGATACGCACAGGGTATTAACGTAGATTTCTCGGTTTTATTATGGGTGTAGTTGATCTCCATCCACCATCTTTCGCTTTTATCGCTTTTGAAGAAATTGATGGTTTCATTCTCGACCATGACGATATACTTCTTGTAGTTCCTCTTCGACTCGAACGGAAACTCATCGATGCGAAGGTTGTAGCCCTCGATGAAATACCAGATCATTTGGGCGATCAGGTGAGCAGTCTGCTCACGCTGGTCGTGCTTCGGGTTGTACTCATAGATTCCGAACGAAGACACCTTTCTGCTCAGTCCTGCGTAGCGGGAGATTGCGCAGATCTCCTCACCGTAAAACCCGTTTGGTGCCGCATTGTTGTTTCCCGGGGCATCTCCCATTCGAATCGATCCAAGGTCTATGCTCACCATATCGGCATCCCTCAGGACCGGTTCCACCTGGGTCAGGTCAGAGGAGATCTCCCCTAAGCGGTAGGCGTCAAAAAACAAGCGGTCCATCAGGTCTATCTCTTCCTGAGAGTTAAAAAAGGTTTGAAAACCCAGGTTGCTGAAGTTGAACAGATTGGTGGGCTTGTCCATTATAATATGGTGGAGGTAGTTATAGGAGTTGATTTTGGGATCGAGTTCCCCCAGGTCAAACCTGTTGTCAACGGAGACCAGGTTCACGGGCTGACCCAACTTGTCGTAGGCGCGGTAATTGGCATAAGTCAGATCCTGGCTCCCACCTATGACGATTGGAACCACATTCTGCCGGATAAGCTCAGAGAGAACCTCTTTGACTATATAATAGGTGTCTGACACCTCCTTGCCTTTTTGGATGTTACCCAAATCGACTATTTTGCTGTGCCAGTTCCCCGGAAACATCTGGTACAGGTATTTCCTGACAAGCTCGAGATTTTTTCCCGTTCCCAGATTGTCTGCCGCACCTCGACCTTCCAGTATGCCAATTATGGCCAGCGAGGCTCCTTTCAAGTCAGGCAAGCCTTCTTGTCGGGTATGCAGTCCGATGCGGTTGCCCAGGCTAAGATCAGATTGCAACGCTGTATGTGCCACAGCCAGTTCTTCTACGGGGATAAGGAGGTCCAGACTCATGCGTACAGGTTCAATATTTAAATCGCAAAGTAAATAAAATCCATAGCCTCCTAAGAATACTGTTCATAAAAAATAAAAAGTCCCACCGGCATGAGCCGGTGGGACTAAAAATCAAATATTCTGCTGGTTTTACTTCTTCTTCACTGCCTTACGGCGGCCTTTGGTTTTTTTCGGAGCATTCTTCTCGAGAAGATCCTGCACCTCCTCGAGAGTGAGGACCTGGGCGTCCACAGTTTTGGGCAGCTCGATTTTCGTCTTCCCTTTGATGATGTTGTGCCTTCCCCATCGCGCCTTTTCAACCCGGATGCCTTCCTCTTCCCAATTGTGAATGACCTTCTCCCTGTCCTTTCTTTTCTTGGTCTCGATCAGATCCTCGAGATCCTGCTGGGTCAGGTTGTCGAAATCATAGCTTTTGTTCACATTGATGAATGTGTTGTTCCACTTGATGAAAGGTCCGAAGCGCCCTACACCTTTTTGAATGGGCATCCCCTCATATTCACCAATCGGGGCATCGGCTTTGCGTTTCTTTTCGATCAGTTCAATGGCCCTGGCCATGTCTACAGAGAGTGGGTTCTCATCTTTGTCAAGCGAAATAAAACTCTTTCCAAATCTTATATATGGTCCATACCGACCATTGGCGACTATGACCTCCTGTTCCTCGAACTTCCCAAGATCCTTAGGCAACCTGAACAGTTCCATGGCTTCTTCGAAGGTAATTGTGTCCAGCGTCTGCTCGCCTTGCAGGCTTGCAAACCTCGGTTTCTCCTCATCTGTGGCCTCACCGATCTGCACCATGGCGCCAAACCTGCCCAATCGGGCGTAAACATTCTTCCCCGACTCCGGATCCACACCGAGGAGCCTTTCCCCTTTGGCGCGATCCGCATTTTGTGCTACGTCCTCTACCTGATCGTGAAAATTGCCGTAGAATTCCTTGATCATTTCAGTCCAATTCCCCTTGCCTTCAGCAATGTCATCAAATTCTTTTTCAACATTGGCTGTGAAGCTGTAATCGAGAATGTCGCTGAAGTTCTCCACAAGAAAATCGTTGACGATCTTCCCTATGTCTGTGGGCATGAGCTTGCCTTTATCGGCTCCAACAGTTTCAGTGAGGACCTCTGAACTGATTTTGTCCTGAGACAGGACCAATTCAGTATAAGATCTTTCCTTTCCTTCTGCCGTTCCCTTCACTACGTATTCTCTACGCTGAATCGTAGAAATCGTCGGGGCATATGTAGATGGCCTGCCGATCCCGAGCTCTTCAAGCTGGCGCACCAATGAAGCCTCCGTATACCGGTAAGGCGGTTTTGTGTAACGTTCTGTAGCCCTTATGTTCTGATTCTCCAAATTCTCGTTAAGACTCAACCTTGGAAGCATTCCTGCCTGTTCGTCATCATCGTTGTCCTTTCCTTCAAGATAGACTTTCAAAAAGCCTTCAAAAGTGATGACCTCACCGTTGGCGGTAAACACCTTTTCATTCTTGTCGTTGCTTATTCGGACATTGGTTCGCTCAAGTTGAGCATCGCTCATCTGAGACGCTATGGTTCTTTTCCAGATCAGATCGTACAATCGTGTCTTGTCATTGTCAGCCTGTATGCTCCTGGTACTTAAATTCGTCGGACGAATAGCCTCATGCGCCTCCTGAGCGCCTTTGGATTTTGTCGAGTAGTTTCGGGGCTTGCTGAATTCGGGTCCATATGTGGATTTGATCTCTTCCTGGGCCTCATTGATGGCATCACCGGAAAGGTTGACACTGTCGGTACGCATGTAAGTGATCAATCCTTCTTCATACAACCGCTGGGCGACCATCATGGTTTTGGCCACCGGGAAATACAATTTTCGCGACGCCTCCTGTTGAAGTGTTGAAGTGGTAAAAGGAGCGGCTGGTGTTTTCTTGGCAGGTTTGGTACTGAGGTCTTCCACTTTGAATGTCGCGGAGACGCAGGACTGCAAAAATTCTTCTGCTTCCTCTCGGGTTTTGAAATTCTGAGGCAACTTGGCCTGGAAGCTCGAACCTTCATCCGTAGAAAATTCTCCAACTACACGATACGAAGCTACGGGCTCAAACTTCTCGATCTCCCTTTCCCGTTCAACGATTAATCGAACAGCTACCGACTGAACTCGTCCGGCGCTCAATCCTCCTTTGACCTTACGCCAAAGCACTGGAGAAAGCTCGTAACCCACGAGCCTGTCGAGAACGCGTCTGGCCTGTTGAGCATTGACCAGATTGTAATCTATGCTTCTCGGATTCTCAATGGCTTTGAGAATAGCCTTTTTAGTGATCTCGTGAAAAACGATTCGTTTTGTGTCGAGGTCCTTCAATTTGAGTTGCTCGAAAAGATGCCAGGCTATAGCTTCTCCTTCGCGATCTTCATCACTTGCCAGCCAAACTGTATCCGCTTTCTTTGCAAGGGATTTCAATTTTTTAACCACCGCTTTCTTATCGCTGGAAACACTGTAATTGGGTGAAAAGTCACCTTCGACATTGACTCCTAACTCCTTGGAAGGCAAGTCAACAATATGACCAAAGCTCGATTCCACGACAAAATCTTTGCCCAGAAAACGCTCGATTGTTTTGGCCTTGGCAGGCGACTCTACTATAACTAGATTCTTCGACATACGATCACTTATTAGCTCCTGATTTGAGAATGCAAAAGTAGACAGAAAAAATTAAATCATTCCTCGGTCTGTAAAAACAAGTGCTTTTAAGTCGTTCAAAAACCCGCATTGAACTGACTTTTTCTGTCAAAATGGCAGAAAAAAGAATTTTGATTGTATCTTTGCATTTCCAAAAAAATGACAATGGCGAGCGAACACATTATTGAAGAGAAAAAGCAAGGACAGGCCCTGATAACAGAGAATCTGGAGGGTAATGGCAAAAAGCTTTTTATTGAGAGTTATGGTTGCCAGATGAATCTGAACGACAGTGAAATAGTCGCATCCATTCTAGCTGGCGAAGGATTCAACACCACTACCCTTCTCGAAGAAGCTGACCTGGTTCTCGTCAATACCTGCTCCATTCGCGAGAAAGCGGAACAGACGGTTCGCAAACGATTGCAGCAGTATAATAGGGTAAAGAAAATCAATCCTTCGATGAAAATCGGTGTGATGGGATGCATGGCCGAACGTCTGAAAACCAAATTTCTGGAAGAAGAGAAAATGGTGGATCTCGTTGTTGGGCCCGATGCCTACCGGGATCTTCCCAACCTGGTCAAAGAAATCGAGGATGGAAAAGACGCGATCAACGTTATACTGTCCAAAGAAGAGACTTATGGCGATGTGACCCCTGTAAGACTGAACAGCAATGGGGTATCCGCTTTTATTTCGATAACAAGAGGTTGTGACAACATGTGCACCTTTTGCGTGGTTCCCTTCACCCGGGGCCGAGAACGCAGCCGGGACCCGAAGAGCATTGTCAATGAAGCCATTCAGCTCTGGGAAGAGGGCTACAAGGAGATTACTCTTTTGGGCCAAAATGTGGATTCGTACCTGTGGTACGGCGGCGGATTGAAAAAGGATTTTGAGAAAGCTTCAGAGATCGCTCGTTCCACTGCAGTGGACTTTGCGGGACTGATGGAGATGGTGGCCCTTGCGGTTCCAAAGATGAGAATTCGTTTTGCCACATCCAATCCCCAGGATATGAGTTTGGATGTTCTTCATACAATGGCCAAATACGATAACATCTGCAAATACATTCACCTGCCTGTTCAGACAGGAAGCACACGCATGCTGGAGCGGATGAATCGACAGCATACGCGCGAAGAATACATGGAGCTCATTGACAACATTCGACGCATTATTCCCGACTGTGCGATCTCACAGGACATGATTGCCGGATTCTGCGGAGAAACAGAAGAAGATCACCAGGATACTTTGTCTTTGATGGAATATGTCAAATACGATTTCGGGTTTATGTTCGCCTATTCGGAGAGACCGGGCACCCCGGCCGCCAAGCGAATGGAAGATGACGTTCCTCTCGAGGTCAAAAAACGACGGCTGGCTGAAATCATCCAGTTGCAGCAAAAGCACGGCATGTATAGAATGAAACAGTTCGTGGGCAAGACCGTGGAGATCCTCATCGAGGGGAATTCCAAAAAGTCGGATCAGCACTGGATGGGCAGAAACACACAAAATGCGGTCGCTGTATTCCCGAAAGGAGACGAGAAAGTCGGTGATCTTGTTCAGGTCAAGATAGAAGACTGTACTTCGGCCACCCTCATCGGCACAAGAATAAGGAAATAGCATCAATCATGGAATCACTCCAAACCATAAAGCAACGTTTCGGAATCATCGGGAACAACAATCAACTCAACGTGGCATTGCAAAAAGCCATGCGCGTAGCCCCTACCGACATATCGGTTCTGGTTCGGGGTGAAAGCGGGGTCGGAAAAGAAGTGATTCCAAAAATAATTCACAATCTCTCCCATCGGAAACACGCCAAATACATCGCAGTGAATTGCGGGGCCATCCCGGAGGGAACTATCGACAGCGAACTCTTTGGACATGAGAAAGGGTCCTTCACCGGTGCTTCACAGACGCGCAGCGGATATTTTGAAGTTGCTGATGGCGGAACCATTTTCCTGGATGAGGTTGGAGAGCTTCCCCTGACCACTCAGGTTCGGCTGCTGAGGGTTTTGGAAAACGGGGAATTCTTGAAGGTCGGATCCTCAAAGGTTCAGAAGACGGATGTTAGAATTGTGGCTGCGACCAATTTGAACATGGAGGAAGCCATCAAAAAAGGAAAGTTCCGGGAAGACCTTTACTACAGGCTTAGCACGGTGGAAATATGGCTACCCCCCCTCAGGGACCGTGCCGATGACATACACTTGTTGTTCCGCAAGTTTGCCTCCGATTTCGCCCAAAAGTACAAAATGCCGACGGTGCGCTTGAACGATGAGGCGGTCGAGACCCTTGAATCTTACGAGTGGAAAGGCAATATTCGCCAGTTGAGAAATCTTACAGAACAGATTTCGGTGATTGAGCAAAACAGAAACATCAGCCGCGAAATTCTGATGTCCTACCTTCCTGACTACCACCAGAATCTTCCGGCCATCATCTCGGATAAGAAGCCCGAATCCGATTTTGCCAACGAACGGGAAATCCTGTACAAGGTGCTCTTTGACATGCGAAATGACATTACCGATCTGAAAAACCTCACCCGGCAGCTGATCAAGGAAGGTTCGCAGAATCAACCCCCACAGGAAACAACAAAACTGCTTATCGACAAGATCTACGGAAAAGATTCTAAAGATGGCAAGAGCAACACCCTGGAGATCATTGCGGATGCAGAGGAAGACACCACCTACGAGGAGAATCCTAAAATTGTTTCTTACGATGAGGCCGAGACCATAGAAGAGACACTGTCGCTTCAGGAAAAAGAGCTTGAAATGATCAAACAGGCGCTGGATCGAAACAAAGGCAAAAGAAAACTTGCGGCTAGAGAACTGGGTATCTCTGAACGCACGCTTTACAGAAAAATAAACCAATATAATTTGTGAATCTCGGCGTTTTATGGTTTATTTGTTTGCATGTGCACAGCGCTGTTCGCGGCGAATCTCACTTCAAATTTCGTTCTTCCATGAATAAGATCGTTCTTCCATGAATAAGACCCTGCTCAGTCTGATTATGATAATGCTCGTCCTGCCGTTGGGTTGTGGGGTGTATTCCTTCACAGGAGGAAGCACCGGTGACGCAGAGACGGTCCAGGTAGATTTTTTCACGAATTCGGCCAACCTGGTTGAGCCGAGCCTGAGTCAGCGTTTTACGATTGCCCTGCAGGATCGCTTTCTGCGCCAGACCAATCTCAAACTTACAGATGCCGGGGGCGATTTGCATTTTGAAGGTGAGATCACCCAATATCGGATCATTCCGATTGCTGCGACAGCAGAGCAAACAGCGGCACAAAACCGGTTGACCATTGCGGTGCGTGTTAGGTATTACAACCGACTCAACGAAGAAGACAATTTCGAGCAGACCTTCTCCTTTTATAGTGACTATGACGGAAACCTCCAGCTGACGGGAAGCGTGTTGGACACGGCTTATGAAGACATATTTGAAAGGATTACACAAGACATCTTCAATGCAGCGGTAGCAAAGTGGTAGAAAAGAAGCAGCAAAATGAACCTCATCGAATTCACAAAGATTATTTCTGACCCTTCGAGTATCTCAAAAGGGCAGACCAGAGGTTTGGACAAGATTCTGGAAGACTACCCCTTTTTTCAGGCTGCTCATTTCTTGAGACTCTATGCCCTGAAGAAACAGCGAAGCTTCAGGTACAATGATGCATTGAAGAAAACGGCGGCTTACACCACAGACCGTGAACTGCTCTTCAACTACGTCACCAACTTTGATTTTGAGCTCCTTGCCGAGAGCAGCGCAATAGACACATCCCAATTGTCCGGTTCTCCTGAAGCGCCAGACATCGAGTCTGCAGAAATATCGATACCTGCAGAAGAAATTCCATCTTTTGAAGAAACTTCATCTTCTGAAGAGATCATTACCGCAGAGAAGAGCTTGGGAATTGGAACCCCGCTTGACTTTAAAAGCGACGAGACCTATTCCTTTGGGGAATGGCTTCAGCTCAGTCAGCTCAAACCCATCGATCGCACAGTTTCATCTGAAAGTAGCCGTAAAAAAGTAAAAACCAACCTGGATCTCATCAATGACTTCATTGCAAAGAGACCCAGGATAAGGCCTACTGAAGATGCCGATTTTGACGACTTGGGCATGGAGAGCTCCACCGAGAACGAGCAGCTCATGACAGAGACGCTCGCCCATGTTTACCTGGAGCAAAAAAAGTACGAAAAAGCCATTGCTGCATTTACCGTTCTAAGTTTGAAATATCCAGAAAAAAGTTCTTTCTTTGCAGACCGAATTGAAGCTGTAAAAAAATTGCAGAAAAACTAATACTGGAGAACATGTCGTATTTATTATTTTTAGTTTTGATTATCATCGTATCGATTCTGCTGATCCTGGTTATCATGGTTCAGAATCCGAAAGGTGGAGGATTGTCATCTTCTTTTGGTGGAGCTGGTTCGCAAAACCTGGGTGGAGTTCAGAACACAACGAATTTCCTCGACAAAAGCACCTGGACGCTTGCCATAGCGCTTTTCGCTTTAATCCTTCTTTCTAATTTCGCCATTCCGAGAAACAACTCTGTGGACATGGAGTCAGCTACCGAAGGAATCGTCAACGACCGGGAAGCACTTGAAGCACCTCCGACCCTGGACACGGATAAGGTGATTGACAGTACCAATTGACAGGAAACAAAATAAAATTTATGCCAACGTAATGACACGTTGGCATTTTTTTTATCCGTTATGTCAGTTTTTCCACAATGGCAATGTTTTTGCGAAATGGAAAGCGGAAGATTTTGGCACAGGCCAAAGGAACTTTTTATTAAATAACTTAAAACAGAATATAATGAGTAAATTAACTATTCAACCTCTTGCAGACAGAGTGCTTGTAGAGCCCCTAGCGGCAGAAACAAAAACAGCTTCAGGAATCTACATTCCGGATTCAGCAAAAGAAAAACCTCAACAAGGTAAGGTTGTGGCAGTTGGCAAAGGAACGAAAGACGAGCCCATGACAGTAAAGATCGGGGATACCGTTCTTTACGGAAAATTTGCGGGAACTGAGTTGAAACTCGACGGGAATGATTATCTGATCATGAGGGAAAGTGACATATTCGCGATCCTTTAAACAAAATAAATTCAGTAACACTTAACAAAAAAACAAAATGGCAAAAGACATCATATTTGACATAGAGTCACGTGACGGTTTGAAAAGAGGCGTAGATGCCCTTGCAAACGCCGTAAAAGTGACGCTTGGTCCTAAAGGACGCAACGTTGTAATCGGCAAGGCATTCGGTGGCCCACAAATCACGAAAGACGGGGTGACAGTTGCAAAAGAAATCGAATTGGAAGACCCGCATGAGAACATGGGTGCGCAAATGGTAAAGGAAGTTGCCTCCAAGACGAATGATCTCGCGGGTGACGGAACAACCACGGCTACCGTTCTCGCACAGGCGATTGTGAAAGAAGGTTTGAAAAACGTGGCAGCCGGTGCCAATCCTTTGGATTTGAAACACGGAATTGACAAGGCTGTTGAAAGCATCATTGAAGACCTGAAGAATCAGTCTCAAGTGGTGGGAAGCAAACTCGATAAAATCAAACAAGTGGCCTCAATTTCTGCCAACAACGACGAGTCGGTTGGAGAGTTGATCGCCGAAGCTTTTGACAAGGTTGGAAAAGAAGGTGTAATTACCGTTGAAGAGGCCAAAGGAACAGATACTCACGTTGACATTGTAGAAGGTATGCAATTTGACCGCGGATATCTTTCTCCATACTTTGTTACCAATTCTGACAAAATGACTACCGATCTGGAGTCGCCTTATATCTTGCTCTATGACAAGAAAATTTCGACCATGAAGGATCTCCTTCCTGTACTGGAGCCTGTCGCCCAGTCAGGCAAACCCTTGTTGATCATCGCCGAAGACATCGACGGGGAGGCCCTGGCCACACTCGTAGTCAACAAATTGCGTGGGTCTCTTAAAATCGCCGCTGTGAAAGCACCTGGCTTTGGGGATCGCAGAAAGGCGATGCTCGAGGATATAGCTATCCTGACAGGCGGAACCGTAGTTTCCGAGGAGAGAGGCTTCACTCTTGAGAACGCGACTATGGACATGCTAGGAAGTGCAGAGCGCGTGACCATCGACAAAGACAACACTACCGTTGTCAATGGAGCTGGCGACACCGACACGATCAAAGCACGAGTAAGCCAGATCAAATCCCAGATTGAAACCACTACTTCAGACTATGACAAAGAGAAGCTTCAGGAAAGGTTGGCCAAGCTAGCAGGTGGAGTTGCCGTTCTTTATGTTGGAGCCGCAAGTGAGGTCGAAATGAAAGAGAAGAAAGACCGTGTGGACGATGCGCTTCATGCAACACGAGCAGCGGTCGAAGAAGGAATCATCGCAGGTGGTGGTGTTGCTTTTGTCAGAGCGAAAAAAGTTCTGGAAAAAGTTAAATTTGCCAACCAGGATGAGAAAACAGGAGTTGCCATCGTGGCACGTGCAATCGAGGAACCACTTCGCCAGATTGCTGAGAACGCAGGGAACGAAGGCTCCGTGGTTGTTTCAAAAGTTCTTGAAGGCAAAGATGATTTTGGTTTCAACGCCAAGACGGAAGAATATGTGAACATGCACAAGGCAGGAATCATCGATCCTACCAAAGTGACCCGAATTGCTCTTGAAAATGCAGCTTCGGTTGCGGGTATGATACTGACCACTGAGTGTGCACTTGTAGACATCAAAGAAGATACACCACCAATGCCACCAATGGGCGGAGGCGGAATGCCCGGAATGATGTAATACGAGCAGATCCTCAATAAAAAAAATCCGCCCACTGGGCGGATTTTTTTATGCGCTTTAATTAGTGGTTTGATCACTGATCTCTAAAGACCATTGACGATCTCGGAAATGTCAGACCGGTTCTTGTAATCAGGATCGTAATGAACGTACTCGATTCTTCCGTCGGTTCCAATCAAATACGTGGCCGGCACCGGCAATAACTTTTCACTTTCCGAATTGTATTCGTTGACAAGTTCCGCAACTTTGTCGTAATACTTGGGCACATTGGTCTCATTGATTACAAAAAAAGCAGTCAAACAGCAGAACCGGAATCCCTGCGCCCGTCAAAAGAGATCCTGCCAAAGAGCAGTTCGAAGAACATCTTAAAATCGGATACCAGGCTCCAAAGCGGATATTTGAAAGTTGCCGGCTGATTCTTTTCATAAAAGTAATGGCCCACCCATGCGAATCCATAACCCACCACAGGAACCAGTGCCCACAAGAAGTTCTGTCCGGTGTAAACAGCCGCGATAGCCAGGGCAAAAACAAGGAAGGTGCCAATGAAGTGAAGCATGCGGCAGGTTCTGTCTTGGTGTTCAGTCAAATAGAACCGATAAAATTCTTTGAATGTTTTGATTCTTTCCATGTTCAATTTAGAATGGCATGAGTCAAAAAATTCTTTACCGGCTGAGCTTTCTTCCATAGATCGAGAATGGTATCCATCAAACTGTCACTTAGAATAACCTTGGGCGGCAGGTCTGCATGGTAGTACCACTGTTTGTTATATAGCAGGGAATGCTTCTCTGCCGCTTCCCTGAATTCTTTGGGTATGCGCTTGCTCTTCTCCCCCTGGATCTCACCATATGCTTTCTTAAATGACTCAGTGCGCAATGCTTTCTCCCATTCTTCGAGATTTTCGAGCATATAACTTCTGACCTTCTGAACCTGAGCCGGTGAAGGCATATAGATACCTCCGTATACACCCAGTTTTTCAGGCCCGAATTCCAGGTAGATTCCCGGGTTGTTCTTATCCCTTCTGCCTGCCGGGGAAATAAGCGCCGAGTTGTTCAATTTGTACGGCGTCTTGTCCTTGGAAAAGCGAATGTCCCTGTTGATGCGAAAGATGGCATCCTTGGCTTCAATATCCAATTCTGGGTCGGATTTGGCCATCTTCGAAATCAACTGACCAATAAAAATCTTAAAAGGGTCCCTCACCACGGATTCGTAGCGCTTTCTGTTTTGGTCAAACCACTCCTTATTGTTGTTCGCTGCCAACTCTTTGAAGAATTCGAGGTAATCGGTAGAGAAATAAGTCATAATAAAATATTTGCTTGCAGATTTTAAAATCGCTAGTGGAAAAATACAAAAAATTCGTTTTGATTAGGAGAAGACGGTGTTTGCATTGTTTTTAATGTCGCACTCGACAAGTTCCACTTCAATGAAGAGACCAAGAAAATCGAATTGGACACAATGTTTACAACAGATCAGAAGAGGAAACCGATGGACATCGAGACTGGCAGATCACCACCATAGACTACCGCACTGGCAGAAGAGTGCTCCAATCGAAATTGTTTTTTGAAAAGGGAGAATTCAACGACAATATAAGCGCCGTGCTCAAAGCAGGATCTTTGGGTACGAAGAACTACGATCGCAAGGTGTTCAACAACATTTGGGGAACATTCACCTTTGGTCCTGACAAAAGCTTCTATCTCGGAACGTACAGGGGGTTTATCAAAGTATCTTCCGACTGAAACTTAATTCTGTCGCTGTGCTTTTCGAATCTCTTTTGCCTTTTCTGCGGCCTGCACATTTTTTTCAATGCGGTGACCCGGACGGCTCCATTTTTCCTTGTCTTCGGCTTCAACCAGTGACCTTCTGATTTTGAACTTGCCCGTATCGTCCTTCTTTTTCTCAGTAGGTGTAAGGCCCAATAATGAAAACATTTCAGCGTCCTTGTCTTCACCTGGATTCGGCGTCGTCAACAATTTTTCTCCTGCAAAGATAGAGGAGGCTCCGGCCATAAAGCAGAGAGCCTGCGCTTCCGTGCTCATTTCAGTTCGGCCTGCTGAAAGTCTAACAGTTGTTCTGGGCATTACAATGCGAGTCGTCGCGATCATGCGCACTACATCCCATACGGGCACAATCTCCTGCTCCTCCATGGGTGTGCCCTCAACAGCCACCAGGGCGTTTATCGGCACCGATTCCGGTTGGGGAACGAGTTTGGACAAGCTCAGCAACATTCCGGCACGATCCTCGATGCTCTCACCCATTCCAATGATTCCTCCGGAACAAACCTTAAGGGCGCCCTTTCTAACATTGTCAAGCGTCTTGAGGCGATCCTCATAGCCACGGGTTGAGATAACTTCCTTGTAGTACTCCTCAGAGGTATCGAGATTGTGATTGTAGTAATGCAATCCGGCTTCAGCAAGACGAACGGCCTGACTCTCGGTGATCATCCCTAAGGTGCAACACACTTCCATGTCAAGCTCACTGAGGCCCCGAACCATTTTCAAAACCTTCTCAAAATCCTCTCCCTCCCTGACATTTCTCCAAGCTGCTCCCATGCAGACGCGAGAGGATCCATTTTCCTTGGCTCTTCTCGCCAGCCCGATCACGGTTTCATAGGGCAAAAGGTCATTCTTTTCAATTGAAGTATGATACCGCGCTGCCTGTGGACAGTACCCACAGTCTTCAGGGCAACCGCCTGTTTTTATCGAGATGAGCGTACTCACTTGTATTTTTGAAGGATCGTGATGTTCACGATGAACTTGTGCCGCCCTATAGATGAGCTCCATCAAAGGCATATTGTACAAGTCAATGATATCTTGTTTTGAATAAGTTTCCATGGCTCCAGTATAAAGATCAAAAATAAGGAATAGCACTCACTTGAAAACAAATAATTTCGAAAATGCTAAGAAGACTCTTTTCGTGTCACGATCAGACTGACGGCATTTCCGCCGAAGCCTACCGCGTTCACAAGAACTTTGTTGAGGGCCTTGGGGGCTGTTTGCCCTTCCACAAATGGAATATCGATGAATTTCTGCCTGTTCATCATCAGGACTGCCATCTCCAGGCTCATCGCTCCTGAAGCCCCTAAAGTGTGACCGATGATCCACTTGTTGGAGGTCAATGCAGGTTGGTGATCACGGAACACTTTCTGAATGGCAAGCAATTCAGAACTATCCCCTTTCAAAGTTCCCGGTGCGTGTGTCACTATGGCGTCAATCTCCCCGGGATCTGTCCCTTCAAGGGCCATGTGCATGGATCTTTGAAAGCATTTCGCATCTGCAGAGATGGAAATATTGTGAGTCAGTGGCTCTGTGGCATAGCCCACCCCTTCAATGAATGCAAGTGCCCCGGCATTTCTTCCTTTTTCCAGGCAAAAGACAGCGGCCGCTTCTCCCAAAACCATCGAGTTACTCCTCTTCGTCGGATCGAGTGTCCGGCAGGGAAATTCCCCATCCTGCTCGGCATAAATCCGCAAGGCCTTTAACTGGGCGACGGTAAAAGGGGTATTGGAAGCCTCACTCCCACCTGACAGGAAATAACGGCTCATCCCGCTATTGAGCCAGGCAATTCCGTTGAGGATGCCGTGCAGCGCCGTAGAACAGGCAATAGAGTGACTGATGGTAGGCCCTTTGGACTGGAGGTCATGACCTACCCATGAAGAGAGGTTGCCGAGGGTCGTGGTCGGAGAGCTCAAGGTACTGGCCAGCTCCTGTTTGGATTCTAAAAATTCCCTATGATATTTTTCAAAGAGATGGGTTGAACCCCGGGAAGACCCAATGTTGATCCCAATGTCTTCACTGTTCCATCCCGACTGTGAAATCGCTTTCCTCGAAACGAAAATGGCCAACAATACTGAAGGGTCTAGCTCCCTGTAATTTTTGATATCCCTCAGCGCATTGATCTCTGCCCACAATTCGTTATCTATAGAGCTAACATAAGCCGAAAACTTTCCGAAATCCCGGGACTCGATCAAAGGTTTCCTGTTTAGATAACTCTTCCATACCTGCTGCCTGTCTGCTCCCAGGGCAGAAACAGAGGTCATGGCCATTATGGATACCGGTTCAATCATTGTTCAGCATTTCAAGGCAATTCAGGACCGAAGTGTAAAGATCGGTCAGCTCTTCTGTTGAAATGGTAAATGGCGGAAGCAAATAAATCGTATTTCCAAGGGGTCTCAAAAATACACCCTCATCCATGAAAAATTTATAGAGGCGATCCCTCAGGTTCCCATATCGTTCCGTTTCCAGCTTTAGATCCAGAGCAAAAATCACGCCCAGACTACGCGTGCTTCTAACCATCGGATGCTCTCTGACTTCAGCCTCAAATTCCAGATGTCTTGCTGAGACGCGTTGAATAGAATCCTGGATGGCGTCAGTAGCCAACAGATCCATCCCTGCTATGGCGGCTGCACAGGCCAGTGGATTAGCCGAATAGGTGTGCCCGTGAAAAAATCCTTTGGAGACTACTTTGTCATAAAAGGCGTCAAATACGTTTTGGGTGCAGCAGGTAAGCGCCATAGGTGCTATCCCGGCTGTCAGTGATTTGGAAAGACAAATGATATCTGGACCCTCGTCGAGGTAATCGCAAGCGAAATTGCGACCCGTTTTGCCAAAACCGGTCATGACCTCATCGGCAATCGCCAGCGTTCCATGACTTCTGACGAGATTCATCAACACATCGAGATGCCTGGCGGGGTACATGTGCATGGCTGCAGCCCCCTGGACCAGAGGTTCAAAAATGAATGCCGCCACTTCTTCTTCTTGCAGTATCGTTTTGAGGCGCGACTCCACCTCGCCTATATTATGATCATTGGGAACAGGTATTCGCTCGATCTCCAGAAGAAAATCTTCAAAGGGTCCATTGTACACTGACAATCCAGAGACCGACATGGCTCCAAAGGTGTCTCCGTGAAAAGCATTTTCGAAGGCCACAATCTTGTTTCGCTTCTCTCCCCTGTTGAAGTGGTACTGCAGCGCCATTTTAATCGCCACGTCGACCGAGGTTGAACCGTTGTCCGAAAAGAATATCTTGTTGATTCCACTGGGAAGTATCTCCACCAGTTTTTCAGAAAGCTCAATCGCGGGCGGATGTGTAAAACCGCTGAAGACGATCTGATCCAGCTGATCAAGCTGCTGCTTCACGCGGGAGGTTATCGTCGGATTGCAATGCCCGTACATGCAGGTATACCATGATGATATGCCGTCTATGTAAGAATTTCCTTCTTCGTCGTAGAGATAAGATCCTCTTGCACTTACCAGAGGCATATGATCCGGATTCAAACCGTGCTGCGTCAATGGATGCCAAAGGTGCTTTTTGTCCCGATCTTTGTAATTTTTCATCACAGATTCTCCAATTTTAACCTGAACTTTTCAGCGATCTTTGACACTGCCTCCGCATCCACCTGCTCCATCCAATCCAAACGGCCCAGAACGGGCACTCCGCCCTGAGTTTCGATGATGCTTTCGGTCGTCGGAACCTCTTCGCCGTTGAAGATAATTCCGGACACCTTTTTGCCCCGTGCCGCGAGAGCTTCCAGGGTAAGAAGGGTGTGATTGATGCTCCCCAGATAATTCCTTGAAACCACGAGAATCTTGTAGTCATCCTGTATCATGTCGAGTATGGTTTCCGTCTGATTCAAGGGAACCAGCAATCCACCTGCACCCTCAATAACCAGGTCATTAGTCGTTTTCGGGGGTTGTATGTTTTCAATCTCAATTCGGACACCGTCCTTGTCCGCTGCCGCATGTGGGCTCATCGGGGTTTTCAGGGCATAACTGCTGGGATGAAACACCGACCGTTCATTGGAAACCCAGGAACGCGCCCGATCCGTGTCGGAGAATTCGAGATCACCCGCCTGCACGGGTTTCCAGTAATCAGCTTTCAAAGCCTCCGTTACGATAGCTGCAACAACGGTTTTGCCAACATCGGTACCAATTCCGGTAATAAAAATCTTGCGCATCCTTTCCCAAAAAAAATCTAGACAAAAGTACTCAATAATTGAAGAATTCTTCGGATCTCAGCCGAAGTATTGAAGCTGTGTATGCATATCCGTATACGCTCCTGACCCTTAGGTACCGTCGGAGAAAAAATGATCTTCGCAGCTATCTTTTCTTTCGCAAAAATCTGCCCAATTCCATCTGGCTGCGATGCATCCGGGAGCAGGAAAGACTGAATGGGCGATCGGCTGGGAATAAAATGAGAAGAAAGATTCAAAGTTTTCATTTCCTGCAAAAATGTCTCGATGTTTTGCCGGAGTCGGTCTCTCCGTTTTGTATGTTTCATTTTTTCCAAAGCGGCTCTTATCCGCAAGGCTTCCCTTGGCGGCATTGCAGTGGTGTAGATGAACGAACGTGAGAAATTCGTCAGGTAAGTTGTTAGAGTCTCTGAACCCAGAACAGCGGCACCGTGGCAGCCAAGTGCTTTGCCGAATGTGTGAATTCGGGCGAAGACCTCTTTTTCAAGCCCCAGGGATGTGGTCAAACCTGATCCTTCCGGTCCCAGGATCCCCGTAGAATGGGCCTCGTCTACAATGAGATAGAGATTCTCGCTTCGGCAATATTCTGAGAGCTCCTGGAGCGGTGCTTCATCCCCATCCATGGAATAGACCGATTCGACAATCACATAATTCTGTCCTGATTTAGAACGCCCCTTGTCGACTTTCTTAACGAGATCACTCAGGTCGTTGTGCTCGAATCCGAACGAGGAAGCCGCGGAAAGAGAAATCCCGTCCCGAATTGAGGCATGCGACAGACGATCAAAGAATACTGAGTCCTGACGCTGCAACACAGCCGAAAGCAAACCAATATTCGCATCATATCCCGAATTGAACAAGAGGGCCGAATCTGCTCTGAAAACATGGGCCAGGGCTAACTCGAGTTCTTCGTGCGCAATCGAGTTTCCAGAGATCAGTCTGGAACCGGTGCTCCCATTCTGCTGTAGAAGAATTAAATCTTGACCTCCCGTTTCAGGGTCTATGGATTGGTCGGATGCAAAGCCCAGATAGTCGTTTGAAAAGAAATCGATTAATCCCTCACGCGTTTGCATGGTTCGTAGAGTCCCATCTTTGATACGGGCACTCAGCTTCCTGGACAAACCTTCGGGAAACTTCATGGAATCAAGCCTGGCCGGTGGGGCCGAAATTCAATGGGATCGGCGGTTGTTCGTAATCCTTGATTTCTCCGTGGTTTGCTTCAAAACGATTGACATTCTCATTGAGCGCCTTTGCCAGTCGTTTCGCGTGTTGGGGTGTCAGAATGATCCTTGACTTGACCTTGGACTTTGGGGCTCCCGGCATCACATTGATGAAATCAACCACAAATTCAGAAATGGAATGATTGATAATCGCCAGGTTCGCATAGGTGCCATCCGCCATCTTTTCATCGATCTCTATATTGAGCTGGTTCTTTTTTTCTTCAGTAGCCATGTCTTGAAATAAATTAGAGTTAAAAAAAAAGGCACGAATCATCGTGCCTTTTGTCCTTATTCTTCGATTTCCTCTTTCAGGCCGACGATGAGATTGTCGTACTCCCGCATTCCGGTACCTGCCGGGATTCGCTTTCCAACGATCACATTCTCCTTCAGACCTTCCAGGTAATCTTCTTTTCCGCTGACCGCTGCTTCGTTGAGCACTTTGGTCGTTTCCTGGAATGAAGCCGCAGAGATAAATGACTTGGTCTGCAGCGACGCTCGTGTGATTCCCTGCAAGATAGGTTCTGCAGTTGCCGGAATTGCATCACGGGCCTCAACCAATGCCTTGTCATTTCTTCTCAACAAGGAGTTTTCATCACGAAGCTCGCGAGCTGAGATTATCTGTCCATTTTTGAGAGTTTCAGAATCACCTTTGTCTTCAACCACTTTCATTCCATAAATATTGTCATTCACTTCGATGAAGTCATTTTTGTGAATCAACTGATTTTCAAGGAAGATCGTATCACCAGAGTCAATGATTTTCACCTTCCTCATCATCTGTCTCACCACAACTTCAAAGTGCTTGTCATTGATCTTCACACCTTGCAAACGGTAAACTTCCTGAATCTCATTGACGAGGTATTCCTGTACTTTAGCCGGCCCCATGATATTCAAAATGTCACTAGGAGTTGTTGCTCCATCCGACAAAGGCATGCCCGCCTTGACATAGTCGTTCTCCTGAACCAGGATCTGGTTGGAAAGTTTGACCAGGTACTTTTTGACATCACCCAGTTTCGACTCGACAATGATCTCGCGGTTACCTCTTTTGATCTTACCGAAGCTTATCACGCCGTCGATCTCAGTTACAACCGCAGGATTTGATGGGTTTCTGGCTTCAAAGAGCTCAGTCACCCTTGGAAGTCCACCCGTGATATCTCCTGCTTTTCCGGATCTTCTCGGTATCTTGACAAGAATTTGACCGGCTTCGATTTTCTGACCTTCCTCGATGAGCAGGTGCGCACCGACAGGCAAAGAGTACGAACGCTGCGTCTTGCCTTTCGTATCCTGGATATGCAAGGTTGGAATCACCCTCTTCTTCTTGGAATCAGAGATCACTTTTTCCTTGAACCCGGTCTGCTCGTCAAGCTCTACCTGGTAGGTCACTCCTTCGACTACGTCTTCAAAGATCGCTTTTCCACTGAATTCCGAAACAATGACCCCGTTATATGGATCCCATTGGCAAATCACTTCTCCTTTCTTTACGGTACTTCCGTCTTTGACAAAAATATGTGATCCGTAAGGGATGTTTTTCGTACTCAAAACAATTTCTGAGTTCTTGTCCAGAATCTTGAATTCCGAAGTTCTTGAAATGACGATTTTCACCGCGTTTCCTTCACTGTCAACACCATCAACTGTCTTCAAGTCTTCAATAGCCAACTTCCCGGCATGGTTCGCAACCAACCTGCTTTCTTCAGAGATGTTTCCGGCAATACCCCCAACGTGGAAGGTTCTCAAGGTAAGCTGGGTTCCCGGCTCGCCGATCGACTGAGCGGCAACGACACCCACAGCCTCACCTTTCTGAACCATCTTGTTGTTAGAAAGGCTAACCCCGTAACACTTCGAGCAGATTCCTTTTGTCGCTTCACAAGTCAAGGCCGAACGAACTTCAATCATCTCCAATTCCGCTGCTTCTACCTTTCTGACCGATTCTTCAGTGAAGAGACCTCCTGCCTCAATAATTATTTCATCTGTTTCAGGATCATGCACCTCGTGCAGGGACACCCTACCGAGAATTCTTTCACCCAAAGATTCTACGATCTCATCGTTGTTCTTTAGAGCCTGTACCTCCAAACCTCGCAGTGTTCCACAATCTTCTTCATTGATGATGACGTCTTGTGCAACATCTACCAGCCTCCTGGTGAGGTAACCGGCATCCGCCGTTTTAAGGGCTGTATCCGCAAGACCCTTTCTGGCACCGTGGGTCGAGATGAAGTATTCGAGAATCGAGAGACCTTCCTTAAAGTTCGAAAGAATAGGGTTCTCAATGATCTCACCACCTCCGGCAGTCGATTTCTTAGGCTTGGCCATCAGACCCCGCATGCCGGTCAACTGACGGATCTGCTCTTTCGAGCCCCTCGCACCAGAATCCAGCATCATATATACCGAGTTGAAGCCTTGTTGGTCTTCTCTCAATCGCTTCATGGACAATTCAGTGAGCCTGTTGTTGGTAGACCCCCAGATGTCAATAACCTGGTTGTAACGCTCCTTGTTGGTGAGCATACCCATGTTGTAACTGGTCATGATTGAATCCACCTGCTTGTTTGCAGCGTCAATCATTTCGTATTTCTCATCCGGGATAATGATATCTCCCAAGCTGAAGGACAAACCTCCCTGGAAAGCGAAATTGTACCCCATGTTCTTGATGTCATCGAGAAACTTACCCGTAGTGGGCACGTCGGTCACCTTGAGGATATTTCCGATGATGTCTCGCAAAGATCTCTTGGTCAAGACTTCATTGATATATCCCGCTCTTTCAGGAACTACTTCGTTGAAGAGAACACGACCAACCGTGGTTTCAATGATTTTGTCAACCAATTCACCTTTCTCGTCGATGTCCTTGGTTCTCACTTTGATACCAGCGTTCAAGTCAACTTTCTTCTCGTTGAAGGCGATTTTCACCTCTTCAGGAGAGTAAAAAGTTGTTCCCTCACCTTGCACCTTGTGATCATCCGTAGACTTTCTTTCCTTGGTCATGTAGTACAGACCCAATACCATGTCCTGAGACGGTACCGTGATCGGTGAGCCGTTCGCCGGGTTCAAGATATTGTGTGAGGCCAGCATCAACAGCTGAGCTTCGAGGATCGCCTCTTCACCCAAAGGAAGGTGAACCGCCATCTGGTCACCGTCAAAATCCGCGTTAAAAGCCGTACAAACCAAGGGATGCAACTGAATTGCCTTACCTTCGATCAGTTTAGGCTGGAACGCCTGGATGCCCAAACGGTGAAGCGTAGGGGCCCTGTTCAACAGAACCGGGTGGCCCTTCAACACGTTCTCGAGAATGTCCCATACGACTGGTTCTCTCTTATCGATGATTTTCTTAGCAGACTTCACCGTCTTTACAATTCCTCTCTCAATCAGCTTTCGAATGATAAAAGGCTTGTAAAGCTCAGCAGCCATGTCTTTTGGCAGTCCGCATTCGTATAATTTTAATTCTGGTCCGACGACAATTACCGAACGTGCCGAGTAATCAACACGCTTACCGAGCAAATTCTGACGGAACCTACCTTGTTTACCTTTCAGGGAGTCAGAGAGTGATTTCAAGGGGCGATTCGACTCAGTTTTGACAGCAG
>JAUIKV010000172.1 GCA_030430615.1 Bacteroidia bacterium | reverse complement strand
TTCGTTTAACCAGTGCATTTCAGTGGGTTGGGCTTGACAACGCCCCGAATACCCAGACGCTTTCTTATGACGCCCATATATTGGAGAAGTCAGGAATTGGAGGAGTCTTTTACGTCGATAGAAACGGAAACACTTCTCAGATCGGGGGACAGCTTTCATTTGCACACCACCTGACCCTGAAAAGCAGCAACGAGCAATACCTGTCTTTTGGGTTGTCATATAAATTCACGCAGTTCAAGATTGACTTTTCGGATTTTGACGATCCGAACAACGACCCGTTGCTGGGTTCGGACCTGTCATCGACAAATCACAATTTTGACGCGGCTGTTTTGTATAAAATTGAACGATTTTTCTTCAGCTTCAATGCGGCCAACATTCTCAACAAGAGCTTAAAGGTTTTTGATGAGTCAGAGCCTAAGAAACTGAGGAACTATTACATTTTTACTGGTTACACTTTCGAACTTGACGAAGGGCTTTGGGAACTGGAACCCTCCCTTTATTTCAAATACTTCGAAAGTGACCAGAGATCGATTACCGATGTCAACATCAAAGCCAAGAAAATCACTGATGACGGGTACTATTGGGCGGGGTTCAGCACCCGGTTCATTAACGACCAAAGCTTTGAGCCTTTGGCTATTACCCCCCTTTTAGGGCTTAAAAAGAACGATTTTTACGTAGGATATGCGTTTTCATACAATATTAATGAAGCAAATGAGTTAAATCATGGAGGGACTCACATGTTGACGCTCGGATACGACTTTGAATCGAGAAGAGGATCTCCGCGCTGGTAGTCTCGAAAAGAATGAAAAAGAGAATAAAATTTTTGTGCTATGGAAAAGATAAAGATAATCTTGCTATTGATGTTGTTCGTGATTTTGAGTTTTTCAACATTCGGATGATCTGAAGCCACAAGGAAGCAGCTCCCTGTTAAAAAATCAAGTCTAAACTAAACAACAGTCTTATCATGAAGAAATTGAGAATTCTTATTGCCTTGCTCGCTTTCGGAGCTATCACAGCTCAGGGAGTTCAGGCGCAGGAAAAGGATAAAGAGCAAAAAAAGGAAGTTTACAAGACCACCAAGGAGAAAACCCCGGTGAAAGTCAAGGAATCCTTGATGGACTATTCCAACTACAAGATAGCAAATGAAGTTACATACGTCAGAAAGAACGATGTGAATGTCTATAAGTTTCGCGTTGAAAAAGGAAACTGGTCTCACTACCTGCTCATCAGTGAGAAAGGCAAGATCATGGGAATTGAAACAGGTGAACATTAAAGCTTAAAGTCATCTGGAAAAATTTTTTAATAAATTTTTCAGATTTGTTTGTATGTATGCCCTGCCACTTGATTGTGGCAGGGTTTTTTTGTTGTTGCAGATTTTCTCGAAGTGGAATCAGATATTGAGCTTTCTCTTGCGTTCTTTGAGCTCAAAGGACTCTCCCAGGTACACTTTCCTGACAAGTTCATCGTCAGCCAGTTCCTTGGGGGTTCCTTCTTTGAGGATGCCACCTTCGAACATGAGATAGGTCTTGTCGGTGATTGCAAGAGTAGCCTGAACGTCGTGATCTGTGATAAGTATGCCAATGTTTCTGTCTTTGAGGTGGGCAACAATGCTCTGAATGTCCTCAACAGCGATCGGATCCACACCTGCAAAGGGTTCATCCAACAGAATGAATTTTGGGTCTGAAGCCAGTGCACGTGCAATTTCAGTGCGCCGACGCTCTCCTCCGGAGAGGAGATCTCCACGGTTTTTTCTGACGTGTCCCAAACTGAATTCTTCGATCAAATCCTCCAGTTTTTGCTTTTGCTCGGCTTTGCTAAGATCCGTAAATTCAAGAATGGACATGATGTTGTCTTCGACCGAAAGCTTTCGAAAGACCGAAGCTTCCTGCGCCAGGTACCCGATTCCTTTTTGAGCCCTTTTGTACATGGAGTCTTTGGTGATTTCCATGTCGTCTAGGAAAATCTTGCCCTCATTGGGCTTGATCATGCCCACGATCATGTAGAAGGAAGTTGTTTTTCCGGCTCCGTTTGGTCCCAAAAGCCCAATGATCTGCCCTTGTTCCACCTGAAGGGAAATGCTTTTGACAACGGTTCTGCTGCCGTACATTTTCATGATGTTTTCTGCTCGTAATATCATCTCTTTTTCAGTTCTTCCGAAGTTTCCTCCTCCTGTTTACGGAGGATAAATTTAGAGATTTTTATACTCACCTCGTAGAGAATGACCATGGGAATGGCCACGATCACCTGGCTAATGATGTCAGGAGGTGTTATTACTGCTGCCAGGATCAGCACGAGAACAAGGGCATATTTTCTGTATTCCTTCAGGAACTCGGGAGTTACCAATCCCATTTTCGTGAGGAAATAAATTATGATAGGGAGCTCAAAGATGAATCCGGCTGACAGGCAGGATGCTTTTAAAAGCCCCGTATAGGAACTCAGGTCAAAATTGTTTCTCACTTCATCAGCGACGCGATAACTCCCCAGGAAATTAATCGAAAGGGGCGTGATCACATAATATCCAAAGAGGATTCCTAAAAAGAATAGAAAGGACGTAATGACAATGAAGCTCCTGGCATGTTTTTTCTCGTTATCGTAGAGGGCAGGCTTGATGAACTTCCAGACTTCCCAGATGATGTAGGGAAAGGCCATGATAAAGCCGAAGGCAATGGAGGTCCAGATATGCGCTGAGAATTGGCCGGCCATAGTCCGGCTTTGAACGATAAACGGGATCTCATCGATGCACAGACCGTCTGTTCCCAATCGCTGAGAAACGGAACACAGAAACCGATATGTGAAAAAAGAAGGGTCTTTGGGAGCAAGGAGAATTCTGTTGAATATGAAGTCCTTCATCACAAAGGCGATCATCCCAAAGGCAACGATAGCCAAAGAAGAACGAACAAGGGTCCACCGAAGTACTTCGAGGTGCCCCAGAAATGACATATCCGCTTGTTTATCTGCCATAATATTTCATCGGGTGAAAATTCAAATGATGCCTTCTTTGAGCAGATCGTGGAAGTGAACGACTCCCACATACTTGCCTTGCTCAGTCACCAGGATCTGTGTGATGTTGTTGTCTTCCATAATGTCAAGGGCCTTTACGGCCATGGTCTCGGATTCCACCTGGATTGGATTTGCGCTCATGACATCTGCTGCTGTCAGTGATTTGATATCGGAGTTCTTCTCAAGCATTCGACGAATGTCACCGTCGGTGATGATGCCAATCAGCTTGTCACCATCTACGACGGCAGTCGTGCCGAGTCGCTTTTCAGAAATCTCAACAATCACATCCTTGATGGATGCATCCTGAGTTACCCGCGGAACCTCGTTGTTGGCAACCAGATCACTCACCCGGAGATATAGCTTTTTGCCCAGCGTGCCACCAGGGTGATACTTTGCAAAATCACGGCTCGTAAAGTCTTTCATGCTGAGCAGGCAAACGGCCAGTGCATCCCCTATGACCAATTGCGCCGTTGTGCTCGTAGTGGGAGCGAGGTTGTTCGGGCACGCCTCTTTTTCAACATAGGAATTCAAAACATGATCTGCGTTCTTGCCCAGAAACGAATCCGGGTTTCCCGTAATAGCGATGATTTTATTGCCAGAATTCTTGATCAACGGGACCAGGACTTTGATCTCAGGCGTGTTCCCGCTTTTTGAGATGCAGATCACGACATCGGATTGCTGGATGTTGCCCAGGTCCCCGTGAATCGCATCGGCTGCATGCATGAAAACAGCAGGCGTTCCGGTCGAATTCATTGTTGCGACGATCTTGGTGGCAATGTTGGCGCTTTTTCCTATTCCGGTAACGATCACTCGTCCCTCGGAATCAAGAATGCAACGCACAGCATTTTCGAATTGCGAATCAACCAGTTCGGCTAGCTTGGCAATAGCGTCTGACTCGATGAGAATTGTCTCTTTTGCCGTCTGAATTATATTTTGTTTATCCTCCAAATTGCCTCTTTTTTCTCAAAATTTTATCAAAAAAAATTCTATATTTATACTATGCATTACAATTTTGATGAACGTATGAAATACTTCAAAAAAGTTATTGCTGGTTTAATTTGGTGATGAATTGCAAAATTTGAATTGCAAAAATATTCAAAAATAGGTAAAAAGAGGATGAAACTGGCAAAAATTGACTTGCAGAAGTATTTGAAGAAATATTTTGGTTTCAGTAGTTTCAAAGGGTTGCAGAAGGATGCGATCGAGAGCCTGGTCGAAGGCGATGACATTTTTGTAGTCATGCCAACCGGAGGAGGAAAATCACTGATTTATCAACTGCCTGCCCTGATACTTGATGGGACGGCCATAGTAGTGTCTCCGCTGATTGCGCTGATGAAGAACCAGGTGGATGCCATTCGTGGGATCAATGAGGAAGAAGGTGTGGCTCACGTCTTGAACTCATCCCTGAACAAAGGAGAAATCGCTCAGGTAAAGAGCGATATTGAGAATGGAGTCACTAAACTGCTGTATGTGGCGCCAGAGTCGCTGACCAAAGAAGACAACATCGAATTTCTAAAGAAGCAGAAGATTTCCTTTTTCGCTATTGATGAGGCCCATTGCATCTCGGAGTGGGGACATGATTTCAGACCTGAATACCGCAATTTGCGAAAGATCATCAACAAAATTGGGAATTTCCCGATTATCGGGCTTACCGCGACTGCCACTGCCAAGGTGCAGGACGATATTCTCAAGAATCTGGGCATCCCCGACGCAAAGACTTTCAAAGCCTCTTTCAACCGGCCCAATTTGTTCTATGAGGTGCGGCCTAAAACCAAGGATGTTGAGAAAGACATCATCCGATTCATCAACAACCACAAAAATAAATCCGGGATCATCTATTGCCTGAGCAGAAAGAAGGTGGAGGACATTGCCCAACTCCTGCAGGTAAATGGAATCAAAGCGATTCCTTATCACGCAGGACTCGATGCGAAAACACGAGCTCGGCACCAGGATATGTTTCTCATGGAAGATGTGGATGTCGTCGTAGCCACGATTGCATTCGGCATGGGCATTGACAAACCCGATGTCAGATTTGTGATTCATCACGACATTCCAAAGAGCCTTGAGAGCTATTACCAGGAGACCGGCCGAGCAGGCAGGGATGGTGGAGAAGGTCATTGCCTGGCCTATTATTCCTACAAGGACATTGAAAAGCTCGAAAAATTCCTTGCCGGAAAACCTGTTGCCGAACAGGAGATTGGCAATGCTTTGCTCCAGGAAGTCGTCGCCTATGCCGAAACCTCCATGTCACGACGAAAATTCCTGCTTTACTATTTTGGGGAGGAGTTTGACGAGGTGAATGGAGAAGGCGCTGACATGGATGACAATGTCAGGAATCCGAAAAAGAAAACTGAAGCCGGGGAAGAGGTGAAGATGTTGTTGGAGGTCGTTAAGGAAACCAACGAAGAATATCGTTCCAAAGAGATCATCAACACACTGATCGGCAAGGAGAATGCGCTGCTTCTGTCGCACAAAACGCATCTCGAACCCTTCTTTGGGGCCGGGAAAGCAAAAAGCGACAAGCATTGGATGGCCTTGATCAGACAGGTTATTGTCGCGGGGCTGCTCAAGAAAGAAATCGAGCAATACGGTGTTTTGAAGTTGACTAAAGAAGGAAAGGGCTTTTTGAAGAATCCTGGATCCTTCCTGATGACCGAAGACCATGTGTATGAAGAAGGCGATGATACAAACATAATAACCAACACGCGTGGTTCCGGGGCTGTTGTCGACGAGCGGCTCATGGAAATGCTCAGGGAGCTCAGGAAATCAGTAGCGAAGAAGAATGGCGTACCTCCATTTGTCGTGTTCCAGGACCCGTCCCTCGAGGATATGACCTTGAAGTATCCCACAAGTTTGGAGGAAATGTCCAACGTCCACGGGGTTGGCGACGGCAAGGC
>JAUIKV010000003.1 GCA_030430615.1 Bacteroidia bacterium | reverse complement strand
CGGATTCGTGGCAAATTTCGAACCCGCGGAATCAAAAGCACCAATCCAGTTACGGTTGGTGACCATGTGGACTTTGAAATTGACCCGGCGGAAGGTACAGGGATGATTACAAAAATTCACGACCGCAAGAATTATATCATTCGAAAGTCGGTCAAACTCTCAAAACAAACACATATCATCGCAGCCAACATCGACCAGGCCTTTTTGCTGATCACCCTCGATCATCCCAAAACATTTCCTGCTTTCATCGATCGATTTCTTGCAACGGCAGAGGCATATGACATTGATACCGTGCTCCTCTTCAACAAAACTGACCTTCTTGATAAAGATCTCAGACAACAGAAGGATGAACTTAAAGATCTCTACGAAAAAATCGGTTACACCTGCATAGACATCTCTGCCACTGAAGGCCTGAACGTGGATCTGGTGAAAGATATGATGATCGGGAAGACCAGCATGTTCTCCGGTCATTCGGGAGTTGGCAAATCCACCCTGATCAATGCGATCTCACCCGGTCTGAACCTAAAAACTGCGGTCCTTTCAGAACAGCATCGCCAGGGGCAGCACACGACCACCTTTGCCGAAATGTTCGCCATTGCAACCGAACCCGAAAGCTACATCATCGACACCCCGGGCATCAAAGGCTTCGGCGTGGTAGACTTCGAAGAAAATGAGGTTGGAGACTACTTCCGGGAATTCTTCGCCTTGAAACCGCGTTGCAAATTCAACAATTGCCTGCACGTGAACGAGCCCAGGTGTGCCGTAAAAGAAGCCCTTGAGCTCGGAGAAATTGCCCCTTCGAGATACCGAAGCTATTTGCAGATCCTCGCAGGTGAGGAAGAAAGCTACAGGACGAACACCTACGATCTCTAAATCACCCTTGATCTCACAATAATGAAAGCAGTAATACAAAGAGTCCTCAGCGCCTCAGTCACAACTGAAGGGAAAGTTGTCAGCAGAATTGATCGGGGACTTTTAATTCTCCTGGGCATAGGCACAGATGATGAAAAGAAAGACATTGATTGGCTGGCAGCGAAGATTGCTAATCTGCGGATCTTCAATGATAATGCTGGAGTTATGAATCGCTCATTACTTGAATCAGAAGGAGACGTGATTGTTGTGAGTCAGTTCACACTGCTGGCATCCACGAAAAAAGGAAACAGACCCTCTTATATTGCCGCGGCTCGTCCGGAAATGGCAATTCCCATGTACAAGGAGTTCATCCAGAAACTTGAATCCATAATGGGAAAAACTGTGGGAACCGGGGTCTTTGGAGCCGATATGAAAATTGACCTGTGCAACGATGGGCCAGTCACCATTGTGATCGACACCAAAAACCGCGGTTGAGAAAAAGTTTCCTAAAGGGTATAGGCATAACCCAGTGAAAATACCAGTCCACCTATTTTACTTTCACCGAACTCTTCATTTTTTTGAAGTGATGTAAATCCGTAGGAGCCACGAAAGCCCAGGTAAACCTGGTGTTTTTCATTCAGTCTTCGAATCAGGCCGGCACCTGCATGGATTCCAAAGTTGGTGCTATTGAGATCATCCTTTACATCCGTTGAGGCATCAAAAGACTGCTCGGGCAACGGAATGAAAGGAGGTCCAAATGCAGGATCATTGGGATCGTAAAAGGGATTCGGGACCCCAAGTGGCGTGTTGCCTCTGCTGTCCAGGAAGAACTGGCTGTCTCCGCTGGTAATCTGGTTTGCACTGATCAAGAAGCCTATGTAAGGTCCGCCTTCAACATAAAAGCGCCAATCTGTTCCCCAGCCGAATTTCGCAAGTATGGGAATCTCAATGTATTCCAGTTCCGAGACATTGTTGAAATCTGCATATAAAGGATCCGCATTGGTCACTGGTCCCCGACCCTGCAGCTGCACCAATTGGTTCAAAGCTTCCAGGCTCAATCCGTTCTCAGCGAGTGCACTTTCCAAATTGTCGGTAGGAATCGGTTGCAGCCCATTGCGTTTTCCTCCACGTTGGGTATAAAGAATCTCGCCCTGAATTGAGAAGAGCTCACTGATCCCAAACTCGACAGTAGCTCCAAAATCGATTCCGTCCGTTGACTCGAATTCTTCCGTATAAATATTATCACTGTTATCTGCAATTCGACCTACGCTATAACCGACTTTGCCTCCAATCGTAATTTGTGCATAGGTTACCTGGGTCAGAATGAGAAAAGCGAATAAAGCCCCCCTGACCATCTTTTTTTGTTCCATTGTAGTATGTATTTATGATTAGTTTTGAACTTGCCCCCGGAACCAGAATCCGGGAAACTAGGAGTAAATATATCAAAATTAAAAACACATACAACCAAATCAGGCCAGTTGCGTTCACACTACAACATCGAAACACCGAAAAATCTTAGACAAATCAACAATTGCAATCGGTGTCACAACCGTCCTTTTTCCCCCTTTTCTTGAAAACGAATTTTCTTCCCAGGTAAAGGAGCGCAGCGGCCAGGGCAATATATACCAGAACTTCCTGCATCTTTAAAAACTTGTGAGGGCTGAATAGGTAATAAAAGAGGCGATATAGGCAAAGACTCCCATTCCAAATAGCTGAAGCATGGGCCATTTCCAGGTTTTGGTCTCCCTTTTGACTACGGCAAGTGTACTGACGCATTGCATGGCAAAAGCGTAGAAGACCAGCAATGACATACCCACAGGAAAGTTAAAAAGGGGCTTGCCAGTATCTTCATTGATTTCAGCTGCCATCCGCTCTTTAATTGTGGAATTGTCCTCGTCGTCGTCACCCACGCTATAAATCGTGGCCAGAGTTCCTACGAATACTTCTCGTGCTGCAAATGACGAGATAAGTGCAATCCCAATCTTCCAATCATATCCCAGGGGTTTGATGACAGGTTCCATGGCTTTTCCCATGACGCCGATGTAAGAATTTTCCAGCTTGTAAGAGGCCAGCTCAGCCTCGTAGCTGTCAGATTCGGTGTTCGAGTTCTCCGATTCGAATACGGCTTCAGCTTTGTCAAATGCATCCGGTCCATTCGAAGCGAGAAACCACAGGACGACCGATATGGCGAGTATGATCTTCCCTGCGCCAAAAACGAAGGCTTTTGTTTTTTCCACAACAGTATAGAAAACATTCTTGATAGAGGGCACCTTGTAATCAGGCATCTCCATCAAGAAAAAGGTTCTGCTTTTTATCTTCAGCACCTTGTGCAGAAAATAGCCCGAGAGCACAGCTGTGCCGAATCCAAGGAGATACAGGGAGAGCAAAGTAAGGCCTTGCAAAGAGAATACTCCCAGCACACGCTTTTCAGGAATAATCAGGGCAATGAGAATGGCATAAACAGGCAATCGTGCCGAGCAGGTCGTAAAAGGCACCACAAGTATGGTAATGAGCCTTTCTTTCCATCCACTGATGTTCCTTGTCGCCATTACTGCAGGGATCGCACAGGCAGTTCCCGAAATCAAAGGAACAACGCTTTTTCCGCTCATCCCGAAGCGTCTCATGATTTTATCCATGAGAAAAACAACCCGGCTCATATATCCGGTTTCCTCCAGTATTGACACAAAAAGGAAGAGAATTGCTATCTGGGGAATAAAAATCACAATGCCCCCGATACCAGGGACCACGCCTTCGGCCAGGAGATCCGTAAGTCTCCCGGGGGGCATAATCTCCTTGACTGTTTGACTCAAGTTCGCAAAAAGCGCATCGATGAAGTCCATTGGCACACTGGCCCAGTCAAAAATAGATTGAAAGATCAGCATGAGAATCAACGCAAAAATCACATATCCGAAAATCTTGTGGGTCAGAATCCGGTCCAGGCGGGAGCGCAGATCGCGCGCCTTAGATTTGTCAACCGAGTAGTTCTTTTTGAGTATCTCTGAGATCTGCTGATACCGAAGTACCGTTTCCTTGTGCTGATATCTCTTCAACTTATCTGTTTCCGACCTGTAATCGCGCATCATAGCCATTTCCTGCTCGTTCATCTCAGGGATGTCGAGCATTTGCGTCAGGCACAACCAGGTTTTATATCGATCCCATCTCGGAAAATCCTTGTCGAGCTGGTCGAAATACTCCGCATCGATACGATGTGAGATCCTCGCGAGCACCGCGGTGTCGAATTCCTCGTAATTTTCTATGGCAGCCTTGAGCTCTTCCATCCCCCTGTTCCGCCGTGCACTCACCAGGATCACTTCGCCGCCAAGTTCTTTCTTAAGCCCCTCAACATCAATCTCAATCCCTTTTTTCTCACTTTGGTCCGCCATGTTTATGGCCAATATGGTCGGAATTTGAAGGTCCTTGATCTGGGAATAAAGCAATAAGTTGCGTTTGAGGTTTTCGATCTCTGCAACAACTATGATGACATCGGGATAATCTTCATTGCTCTTGTCGATGAGAGTGTTGAGAACTATGTTCTCATCTATGCTCGTTGGATTGATGCTGTAGGTTCCGGGAAGGTCAATGATATTGGCTTTCGATCCTCCCTTAAGGGTTGCCGTGCCAATTTTTTTGTCTACCGTGATACCGGGATAATTTCCAACCTTTTGTTTGAGACCTGTCAGCTGATTGAAAAGAGAAGTCTTACCCGTATTTGGGTTTCCCACCAAAGCAACCTTTATGTCCCGCTGTTTTGACATTGATCAGCCCTTGGTGACAAGAATTCGACTCGCAGTTTCTTCACGTATAGCGAGAAAGCTTCCGTTGACGCGGATGTACAACGGATCCTTCAAGGGGGCCCTCTGAATCAGTTCGACAGATTCCCCGGGCATACAGCCCATTTCGAGAAGGGCCAAAGGAATCATGTCAAATGACATCTCACTGATGATACCCTTCTCTCCTACCTTAAGATTTGCAATGCTGCGATCCAATTTTTATTTGGATTAATTATAAATGCTTTGCGAAATTACGGTTTTTTTTTCTTTCCATACTTGATAATTGTCAGGTTTGAAAAACAAGGCTCGGGCCCGAGAATTGTTACTGATTCTCTCTCTTGAGAATGGATATGTCATCGATTATCCGCTGCATCTCTTCTTTCTCTGTGCCATCGTAGAAACCGCGGATCTGACCCTTTTGATCCACCAGTATGAATTGCTCTGTATGTATGAAATCCTGGTCTCCACCATCACCTTCGTCCAAAACTGCAAAATAGGACTTTCGGGCCAGTTCATAAATGTGTTTTTTATCACCGGTCGTGATCTCCCATTTTCCGTCAATGGCCTGATTTTTATCCGCATAGGCTCTAAGTACCGGTACACTGTCCATCACCGGTGTCACCGAATGACTGAGGAATTTCAAATCGGGATCATTTCTGAACTCCTCCTGCAAATCCCTCATATTCACCGCCATGATCGGACAGATGGTCTGGCAACGCGTAAAGAAAAAGTCAGCCACATAGATTTTGCCTTCAAAATCCTCCTTAGTGACGACCTCACCGTTCTGGTTGATCAGATCGAAGTCTGATATCCTGTGATTTCTACTGATGTGCTTCACTGAATCGTCAACCAACCGCGGGTTCACATCCACCGGGTTGTAAACGGGCAGCTTGTCCTTGGGCTTCACGAGAAAGTAGAGTACCGGAACGAAAATTATAGAGAAAAAGAACAGGAAGATCAACGTCGACCTGGATTTCTTGAAAAAGTCAATTAAATACATTCTTCCTATCTTTGAATTCCCCTGGGATTGCTCATTCTAGCCACAAATTTAAACCTTATGAAGTATTTTCTGATGCTGTTCGCGCTAATATTTCCTCTTACGGGAAAGGCACAGTACGACAGGAGATCTCAGGTAATGCACATAGAGGCGCTGGCTGAGTCTGAATCCCGAAAAGCACTGCAAAAGATTAATTTCAAATCAACCGGAGCAACTTCTAATTACGATCTCGTATACCATCGATTGGAATGGCAGGTCGATCCCCGGGAAGCGGCCATCAAAGGGTCAGTCACCAGTCATTTTCGCGCCTTGAGTGACATGAGTGAAATTGTCTTTGACCTGGCTGGAAATATGAATGTGACAAGCGTCCGGCAAAGAGATAAACAGCTGGCTTTCTCCCATAAAAAAGATGATCGCCTTTACGTCACACTGAATGAAGCAATGTTAGTGGGAGAACTCGATTCCCTTACAATAGACTATCAGGGCAACCCGGTGAGCTCCGGATTCGGGTCTTTTGAGGTCTCCACCCATGGCGGCTCCAGAACCCCGGTGCTCTGGACCCTGTCGGAGCCTTACGGAGCCAAGGGGTGGTGGCCCTGCAAACAGGACCTTATCGACAAGGTGGATTCTGTTGACATTTACATCACCCATCCCGATAAGTACAGGGCTGCGTCAAATGGAACCCTTGTCGGGGTAAAGGAATACGGCGAGAACCGAATCACGCATTGGAAGCATAGATATCCCATCCCTGCTTATTTGATAGCCATTGCAGTTACGAACTACCAGGTTCACGAACAAGCTGTGAGTCAGGCACCTTTTAAGATTGTCAATTATCTCTACCCGGAAACCTTCGAACAAACTGTGCGCAACCTGGCGATTACCCCTTCTATTATGAACTTCTTCCGGGAGAAATTTGGGGAATACCCCTATTCGAGGGAGAAATACGGACATGCCCAATTCGGCTGGGGCGGTGGCATGGAGCACAGCACCATGTCGTTCATGGGCAGCTGGAGCCGGGGCCTTATCGCACACGAACTGGCACATCAGTGGTTTGGCAATAAGATCACCTGCAACAGCTGGCAGGATATTTGGCTTAATGAGGGGTTCGCGACTTATCTCGACGGACTGGTGACGGAAAATCTCGACGGAACTGGTGATTTCATCAAATGGCGACAGAACCTCAACCAGATCATCACCTCTGATCCTTCAGGTTCTGTCTTTGTAACCGATACGACCTCTGTCTCACGTATTTTCAACAGCCGCCTGACATATCGAAAAGGGGCGATGGTGCTTCACATGTTGCGATACAAATTAGGTGACCAGGATTTCTTCAACGGGCTTCGATCCTACCTCGAGGATAGCGAACTCGCCTATGGCTATGCTGCTACCATTGACCTGATCAGACACCTGGAACAGAATAGCGGAGAGAACCTGGAAGAGTTTTTCAATGACTGGATTTACGGACAGGGGCATCCGACTTATGAAGTGATTTGGAGCCAGTCGCAAGAAGGAATTCTCAACTTTCAGGTGAACCAGTCTCAATCTCACAGTTCCGTATCTTTTTTTGAAATGCCTTTGCCGGTTACCGTCCACGGTTCAGCAGGAGAAATGAATAACCTTCGGCTGGAAACCTCAGAAAACGGTCAGAACTTCACGATCGATCCAGGCTTTAAAGTCAGCTCAGTGGAGATTGATCCTGACGGACATCTGATCACTGGACCAAATCAGGTCACTCTGGGTTTGGATGAGCCCACACTTGAAAAAAGCATTGGAATCTACCCCAATCCGGTCAAAGATCTATTGATGATCCGCAATGAAGGAATGAGTCACCTCAGAAGAATTACCATCTATGACATTCAAGGAAAAAAAGTATTCCAACAGTTGGATCCCGAAGATGAGATTCAGACGGGTAGTCTGGAGTTTGGCCTCCATCTTCTTGTGATCGATACGGACCAGGGAACACTGCACAAGACCATCCTCAAGAATTAGATGTTTTAACATGTATTTATCTCCCTGTATTTCTTAAAATAAACGATAAAGCGTACATTTGTCGATTCAAAAAAAGAGAATTCACTGAATGGAATCATATATAAAAATCACCCAATTTCTGTTGAGTCTGTCATTATTGATTGTTCTTCATGAAATGGGGCACTTCCTGCCTGCCAAGTTGTTCAAAACCCGGGTGGAGAAGTTTTACCTCTTCTTTGACTACAAGTTTTCCCTCTTCAAAAAGAAAATTGGAGATACGGTATACGGTATCGGATGGATTCCTTTAGGTGGTTATGTCAAGATCTCAGGAATGATCGATGAGAGCATGGACAAGGAACAGATGATGCAACCGCCTCAACCCTGGGAATTCAGGTCCAAACCGGCCTGGCAAAGACTGATAATCATGCTTGGCGGGGTAACCGTGAATTTCATATTGGGCATCTTCATCTACATCATGATGTTCAATGTCTGGGGAGACGAATATGTCGGTGTCAATGACGTGACCTATGGTTTTAGCGTAGTTGACGACTTCAAAGAGCTAGGCTTTCAGAACGGCGACAAAATACTGACAGTTGACGGGGAAGAACCAGAAGATGTCATGGATGTCAACAAATTCCTGTTTTTGCGTGATGTTCAAGAGATCAAGGTGGAGCACCCGGACGGATCTACGGAAACCGTTCAAATTCCTGAGAATATCGGATACCAGATGTGGCAAGGGGGTTATATGGACCCCTTGACTCCAAGGGTGCCGGCCCGACTTGACAGCATCAAACCTAATTCTCCTGCTGACGAGGCGGGAATACAATATGGAGACCGAGTCATCAGCGTAGATGGAGAGTCTATTACCTTTTGGACAGAACTGACCGAACGCGTCAAGAAAAATAAAGAAAGGAAACCCATGGAGATCGGGATCGAACGAGAGGGGCGTGAGCTGACCTTTACGATTGCACCCAATGAAGAAAACAATCTTGGAGTCTACGTGCTTCCTGACATCGATGAGATCCTGACAATCAGTCACAAGGATTTTACATTTGCTGAGAGCATCGGTCCTGGATTTTCAAGAGCCTACTGGACCCTCAAGGATTACATGGGTCAATTCAAATACGTGTTCACAAAGAAAGGAGCCTCCAGCCTTGGCGGATTCATAACCATTGGAAGCATTTTCCCGTCAACCTGGAATTGGGAATCCTTCTGGAGCATTACGGCTCTTCTTTCCATCATGCTCGCATTCATGAACCTGCTGCCTATACCTGCTCTCGATGGCGGACATGTGGTCTTTACGCTTTACGAGATGATCTCAGGTCACAAACCGAGTGACAAATTTCTTGAATACGCGCAGATTACCGGTTTTGTCATCCTGGTCTCTCTTCTGTTGCTTGCCAACGGAAATGACATCTACAAGTGGGTTACCGGGCAATTGTAATTGAATCGATCAGGCAACTCAGGGTTTGTATTCTAATTGTCGATTGATCAAATCGAAACATAAAAAAACTCCATCTGTTGAAGATGGAGTTTTTTTAATTATTAAACCCTGATACAACTTGTATCAGTCAATTAGGCTTCAATCTACAAGAATGATGATTTTGTTGTCGTTCAACTCAATCGTACCACTCTGAATGGGCAGTACGCTGGTATTCTTGTCGACGCTTTTGAATCGGTCTTCATAGGCTTCATCAAAACTCAACTGGCCCTGTATCTTAACATTGCCCTCTTGCAGAAGAGAAACGATGGGAGCGTGGTTATTGAGCATCTGAAACTGGCCATCTACGCCGGGTACAGTGACTGACTCCACTTCGCCCCGGAAAATGCTCGCCTCAGGTGTGACTATTTCTAAAAACATAAATACCTTTTTTATACTTCTGCCAACATTTTCTCACCAGCCTCGATCGCTTCTTCGATCGTACCCTTCAAGTTGAAGGCAGCCTCAGGATACTTGTCGAGCTCTCCGTCAAGGATCATATTGAATCCTTTGATGGTGTCGCGAATATCCACAAGTGAACCTGGAATTCCGGTAAACTGCTCTGCAACGTGGAAAGGCTGAGAAAGGAATCTTTGAACCCTTCTGGCACGGTGTACCACGAGCTTGTCATCCTCACTCAATTCTTCCATACCGAGAATCGCGATGATGTCCTGGAGCTCTTTGTATTTCTGCAGCGTTTCTTTTACGCGCTGTGCTGTGTCGTAGTGCTCGTCTCCGAGAATCTCTCTGCTCAGGATACGTGACGTAGAATCCAGGGGATCCACCGCTGGATAAATACCCAATTCCGCAATCTTACGAGAAAGTACCGTTGTCGCATCCAGGTGGGCAAATGTAGTTGCCGGCGCAGGGTCGGTAAGGTCATCCGCAGGTACGTAAACCGCCTGTACAGAAGTAATAGATCCATTCTTGGTTGAGGTGATACGCTCCTGCATGGCACCCATCTCAGTTGCAAGTGTCGGCTGGTAACCTACCGCAGAAGGCATCCGTCCCAAGAGGGCCGATACCTCAGAACCTGCCTGGGTAAACCTAAAGATGTTATCGATAAAGAACAGAATGTCTTTCCCCTGACCATCACCAGCTCCATCTCTGAAATATTCGGCTATGGTAAGTCCTGAAAGTGCAACACGCGCACGTGCTCCTGGAGGCTCGTTCATCTGTCCGAAAACAAATGTCAGCTTAGACTCCTTGAGGCCAGGCATGTCAACCTTGCTCAGGTCCCATCCGCCTTCTTCCATGGATTTATCGAACTCATCACCGTATTTGATAATGCCTGATTCGAGCATCTCCCTGAGAAGGTCATTTCCTTCACGGGTTCTTTCACCCACTCCGGCAAACACTGAAAGACCACCGTGGCTTTTTGCAATGTTGTTGATCAATTCCTGGATCAATACTGTTTTTCCTACACCAGCACCACCGAACAGACCAATTTTTCCACCTTTCGCATAAGGCTCGATTAGGTCGATTACTTTGATACCTGTAAAAAGCACCTCGGTCGATGTAGACAAATCTTCGAACAATGGCGCTGAACGGTGAATCGGCAAGCCGTTGTCTCCATCCTTTGGAAGGGCCTTCAATCCATCAATTGGATCTCCGTTCACATTGAACAAACGTCCGTAGATGTCTTCTCCCACCGGCACTTTAATTGGGTTTCCGGTTGAAACTGCATCAATACCCCTGCTCAATCCGTCAGTTGAGTCCATCGCAATGCAACGCACAGTCTCTTCACCAATGTGCTGCTCGACTTCTAGAGTCAGAACCGAACCGTCCTTTCTTGTGATTTCCAATGAATCGTAAATCTTGGGAAGCTCATTCTCTGATGCGAACTCAACATCAACTACCGCTCCTAGAATTTGAGAGACTTTACCTGTAATCTTTGCCATTATTCTGTTTAATTTTTGTTCATTTTCTTGTCGATCCTGTTCTGTTTCAAGCTTGTACAGAGCATTCTCGATTTGCGGTGCAAAGATATGTTTTTAAACCAAAAAATTATAACGATTTTTTCAATTATTTTTCAATCTCCAGGATAAGCTTTCCAACCTCCAATTAATCGACTTCAGATGCGCGCTTTCAGATAGTTTCTCTGTGAAATATAAAAGTGCATAAACTCAACAAAAAATCCGCTCAAAAGCGGATTTTTTTATGCATAGTCATTCTCCATTGCAGGAGAAAAGTATACTCCTTTAGGGCAAAGTGGCCGGATAGAAAGCAGGGTATTCCCCTATATCCACCAGGGCTCCGGCATCTTCGAAATTCGATCCGAAAGTCTCATCAATTTCTTTGAGAAACTCGTTGGCCAGGAAGGCATAGCCTCTTGCATTCAAATGAATTCCGTCCATTGAAAAGGTTCCACCTGTTACAAAATCACCCTTGAGAACAAATCCGTCACTTGCAATTCCATTAGTTACCAGCTCGTCCAAAAGACTATTGGCGTCTACTAGCCCCAGACCAGCTTGTAATGCAGCTGCTTCAATCGACGCATTGTAGGCGTCGGTAGCTGTTTTTATTGAAGCCTGCTCTGTAGGTTCAAGAACCCATTCATCCTCAAGAGGGAACGTGATTCCATTCACTGCCAATTGACCCGCCTGTTCCGCAGGCACCCCGTTCGAAACGAGCAAACCAAAATATTCTTCATTCACGGTACCAATTACAGTAGAAGATGTTAACAGAAGAAGATCGTCTTCATTAGCCTGACGGGACTGACCGAACTGTCTTCCAAGTAACGTCGCTGTCAATGGATCAAGTCCACCGCCCTGAAGAACTTGTGTCAATAGGGCGCTGATGTCAGCAAGTGATTCGTCTATGATAACTACCGGGCTTGCCGCAGTCTCAGAGAATACTACCGAACGCTCAGGAACACCCAGAAATGCATATGCCGCATTCAACTGGGCATACAAGGCATTCAATGTCGGGATCAAAGGTCCGAATCCAGGATCTGTTGGGTCTAGCGGATCGTGAGGAACAGCAGTGAAAAAAGGCAATTCAGTCACGGCTGGAATATTCCCGATAACGCCTTTGGCTCCAGTTGCCGTCATAGCTCCAACTACGGTCGCTACCATTTGTCCAAAAACAATAGGATCCGTTATATCGTAAAGCCCATAAGTTCTAGGATCAAAATTTCCAGTTTGATCCACACCCGTTCCACCGGATAAGGCATAAAACAAAACATCATTTCCTCCAAAATCTGATATTACAAAAAAGGTAGGGCTCTGAGAGGCGGCATCCGCCAAAACAGTAGTATTCGGACTTGAAGCCATACGTGCAAAATAAGGATTCGCCTGACCCAGTGGAACACCCGCTGCATTTCCATAGCCTTCTGCCACGAGGTGGAAGCTTTTCGCTCCAGGAACCCCCATGTTGTTAAAGGGACCTGTGACAATATTAGTGACCTCTGTAGTCGGTGTGCCATCCACAGGAACCGGTCTCGAACCGTTAAAATAGAGACGAGGTCCTGCAATTACATTGCCTCCAAACAAAAGACCTCCGACGTTGTCATCCACAAGTGGTTGAATGAATTCGCCTCCGCCGGCCAGCGCCATTTGCTGAGCCATGATATTTGGAAAAGAATTCTCCTGGGACTTGATAAAGAGAGTTCCGTCAGAGACACCTGAAACGAACGAAGCCCCCAAACTCACCATATAGCTGAAATCCGCATCCCCGGAAACCACCTCTACAGGAGGCTCGATCTCCCTGTCGTATTTTCCATCCTCACAGGCTACGATTGCTAAAAACAGCACAACCAGCCACAAATATTTAATGTTTGTCATTTTTATCATCATTGATTTTATTCTACTCTTTGACATTGCTTAATTGATTATTGATTGATCACCCATGAGAAAAAATACTGTGATCCAATGAAAGGAGCACCCACTGCGCTCTGATATTCGCTGCCTCCGATGTTCGAGGCACCGAATTTGAACATGGACTTGATTTCAGGTATCACGAAGTTCACCTGGGTATCCACCACGGTTCTCGAAGGAATCACGGCATTGGCAATTGAACTCTGCCACAAGTATTCATCACTCCATCTCACATTGATCCCAAAACCGAATCGATCGAAGAGATTCTGACCTCCCAACGAAACCTTGAACTTATGCTCCGGGGTATTGAAACCTGCTGCAAAATCAGGGTCTGACTCCTGGTCGAAGTCAAACTTGGCAAGCGTGTAATTTACCCCGAAATTCAATTTTTTAAGAAATCTCGCGTTTACGCCTATCGTTCCACCGTAGGAGTCGATATCAGCCCTGGAATTGGTATACGTTTGGAACGCATCGAAATTACCGTTCACTATGTCAATAACGCCAGAAATATCCGACGTCGTACCGTCGATCGGAGTTATGACCGTCGTATTGCTGATGAAGTCCTTGTACTTGCTGTAGTATGCCGAAAGATCCACGTAAATTTTCCCAAAAATTCCTCGATATCCGAAATCATACGATTGAATTCTCTCCGGCGAAACGAGGTCCGTCTCCACGGATTCTAAAACTGTAGGGTCTCCCGTTGCGCCAAATGCATTAACGGATTGAAGGGTATACGAGTCAGAATATACTTTACGACCCGTCAACGAGGTGTTCGGCAATCGCCGATCCAGGTTGTCAGGTGAAGAACCTACCAGGATCGCCCTGCCCGCATCCAAGCCAATGAAAAGGTCCTGGGTGGTTGGGTTTCTGAATCCGGTTTGAAACGATCCGCGGAAGTTGTGATTTCTTGTTTCTCCCGCAGCGTACGTAATCGAAGCCCTTGGGGAGAAGAAACCATCAAAAAACTCATTTTTGTCATATCGAATGGAGGCCTGAAGCTTCAAGCGGTCGTCCAATAGTTTTTTGATCGCCTGAACATAGGCACCGTATTCGTTGTAATCGATTGGACCGTCATAATCAGTGAATATGGTTCCCTCGGAGTTCAGGGAATACCTTCTGAAAGATCCTCCAAGCTGAACATCCCAGGTTTCATTCATCAGGCTGCCAAAGTTATAATTTCCTTCGGCGACGTAACTTGAAGTCTTGTCAATGAACTTGGATCCTGTGTTGAGATCTGGATCCGAAGTAATCTCATTGAAGAGCTCCTGGAACAGAGCCGAACCCGGCTTAGGGGTCGTATTCGGGTCCGAATCGGCGAATCTTCTCGCTTCTTTGTGGGCCTCGTCGTCATTTGCTCCGTTTAAAACTGCCTGCACGTAACCTCCCGCATAGGCACCAAACCATTCTGTAGCCCTGTACTTCGCCATGTTGATACCGGTAAATCTCATGTCATACGATTTGCCCGCGTCTTCAGTGGTCATGTACCCACGAAGAAAGAAGTTATTGTTGCGAATCTCGAGTTTGTGCTGATTGATGCTGAAATCCCTCAGTTGGTAGCGGTTTGCTCCCTGGTAGATTGTCGAACCGAATCCAGCACGGGTGTTCAAGATGATTTCAAAGTCGTTTTCCCAAGGTCTGATATTGATGGAGGCGTCAAATTTCACACTTTCAGCCTTATAATCCGTCATGTCCTGTTCCATGTATCCGGTACGACCAACGTTCACCGCAGGCACCAGATTACTTGCTCCGCCAGGCAGAATTCCCATGGCTTCAAGTGCCTGTGCAACTTCGTTCAAATTGGTGCCATTTGCAGCCAGGGTGACTTCATCACCATAGATGTTGATCCCGTCATGTGCTGGACTGGATCTGAATGGCAGCACTTCATCCGGCTCACCTACAGCCGTTCGTGAGTTACTGTATTCATTGCGATCTGTCGCAAACCAGTCAGTACCCCTCAAATAAGAGAAAGTAGCCTTGGCAGCAAACTTCTCGCTAAAGGCATGCGCCAGCCGTATACCAAAATCATAAAAATTGTTGTCGCCGGCCGCCTCCTGAGAAGTGATCCCCGTTTTGTAATAGGCGCTGATCCCCTGGTCTTCAAAAGGACTTCGCGTCTGCATGAAGAGAATTCCGTTAAAGGCATTGGCCCCGTAAAGTGCCGAAGATGCACCAGGGATGATTTCGACGCTTTGAAGGTCAAGCTCTGTCACCCCAATGAGGTTACCGATTACGAAGTTCAGGGCAGGGGATGAATTGTCCATCCCGTCAACCAGTTGCACAAAGCGTTCGTTTGCAAAAGTTGCAAAACCACGCGTGTTGACCGAATTGAAGGTTAAACTTCCCTTGTTGACGTCAACTCCTTTCAAATCCTCAAGGCCTTCGTAAAAACTTGCGGTTGCGCTGCTTTTGATCTCTCGGATTCCGATTCGTTCAATTGTCACGGGGGATTCCCGGATGCTCTCAGGAGTTCGCGACGCAGAAACAACCACCTCGTCCAACGAAGTCGCATTCTCTACAATGGAAATTTCCAAATTTTGCTCATTATCAGTGACTTCCAATGTCTGCGACTGGTATCCCACGAAAGTGACTTCGATGGAAAACGGAACATCTTCATTCACGCTCAGGGCGAATTTACCATCAAAATCGGTCGAAGTACCAATTGATTTTCCTACGACCCGAATGTTGACACCGGGAAGCGGCTCACCGGTCCCGGAATCGGTAACCAACCCTGAGACCGTCGTTTGTCCAAACATAACAGCTCCGCACATCAGTGCAAGCACGAGTATAATCTTGTTCATAAAATTAAATTTGCGTAAGTTTTAGGATGCGGCAAAATACAATTTTTTTGGAATTTCCATGAGGAAATGCCTCAAAAATGGGAAATATTCAATTTTGACAGGGGTAAATTCTCGATTCAGTATTATTCTAAAGTGATTTTTTGAGACGAAAGCTTGTTCCCTCTCCTGACCCTGAGGATGTACAATCCAGAGCTGATACTGCCAAAATTGACCTCTTCGTCAAATGAATTGTCATTTTCCGAAAAAGATTGCTCAGCGACTTTTCTACCCAATAAGTCATAGAGGATCACATCCACATCGCCTGTGTTCTCAGAATTGAATTGAATCCTAAATATGCCATTAGACGGATTTGGAAAAATTTTGAACTGATCGAAGACAAAATTGTTTACGGAAAGTACAGGTTCCGAATTACAGATCTCCAAACTCCAGTCATTCAAAACCCCTGTATCATCATCCCAACTGTCAACGACTCTCAATTTCCAAATCCCCATTGTGCTTTCACCCGTGAATTCCGATAAGGGCTGAAAGGGTCTTACAACTCCTGTTATACCGGGAGAAGGAGGGAACTGGCACTCAATTTCCACACCCGAATCATCGAAGATTGCATTTACCATATTCTCTGAACCATTGCATGCTCCTGAGAGCAATTCAACAACGGTACCTGATGGGCTTTCCAGAGAAATGTCAAGATCTCCCAAAAAAGTGTGCTCCAAATCATTGATATGAACGCGCAATCTCTCGACAAGGAGGTCTTCGGTGATTTCTATTTCAGAAGTGATCCCTGTAAGGTCATTGTCGGGAATACTCTGTGGAAGATCTTCAGCTAAAGTCTCCGTGCAAACTTCATTGAACTCCCCAATCGAAAAACTCTTCGGGTTCAGGGCAAAAAAGAAATTGCCGACGGCTTCCACCATAATAAAGCAATTCGGTGCCCTGGAGTCAGGAACATCAATCATCTGCATCCCGTCATTAGGCACGTTGGACGCCAGAAACACCGGAAACGTCTGCCCTCCATCCGTCGACAAACGAATGTTCACAGAGCTGACATTCACTCCATTTCCTGTTGTGCCGGCGACGTCCCATTGAATCATCTCACGGCTGTTTGGAACCAAAACCAGCCCTTCGGTGTTCTGCGAAGTCACTGCAAAAGGACCGGCCGCGTCAGTTACTGTAACACGCAGGTTGTCCGAGTCAGACTGCCCGGCCTCGGCATTGTTATCCCTCACTGTGAGGGAAAAATTGAGTTCTCGATCCACAAGTGGGGTAACCTCCCAGGTCGATGACAACGAACCCGAAGTCAAAGTACTCAATTTTGGCAGATAGCGATTCGGTTCCTTCACCGGTGTGAAGGAACGATACAGCGCTCCACTGGTTGAATTGCCCGAGGGAGGGACTGCTGTGATCTCACTGTCGACCTGCTCCCAGCAGTAGCTAATGGGATCACCGTCGCCATCACTCCCTGTGCCCTTTAAAACAAAAGGCGTTCCAATCGGGATGACAAAATCCGGGCCTGCATCCGCTACGGGCACGTTTAGGTTTGTGGTAAGATCCGACATAGCTGCACAGTCTCTGCTTTGAGACAAATTGTTCCGGATTTCTTTAATGCTTATGACATGAAAATAGAGATCACTTTGTGATTGCACGTTTTGTGGAGCGCATAAACCGGCATAGGCCATCAGGGTTGAACCGCTTCCCGGCTCTACCGCAGTTTCGTCATTCCTGTTGCTTCCCGCACAGCCCCCTTCATCTCCGTTGAAGGTATGATTGGCTCCGAGCTGATGGCCAAACTCATGTGCGACGAGATCAAAATAGAAGCTTTCGCCAATCGGACTGCTGGAACCTGTTACACCACGCGCTTTTTGACCGTTGACACAGGCGCTGCCCAGTGTGGCCACTCCCCCGCCACCGGTGCTGAATACGTGGCCGATATCGTAATTGGCTGATCCGATCACATTGTCGAGGTTCGTCTGGTTCTCACCAAGCATGGCCGAACCGTTGTTATTTGAATAAGGATCGGTCGCTGGATTCAAATAGACGATGTCATCATTGTTGTCAATCAATTCCATGGTGATGGCCAGATCATTCTCCAGAACTGCATTGATCCTGGTAATCGCGGTAGTAACAGCCGACATGACAACCGCTATTTGCTCATCCTCTGGCGCCAAACCTGCTCCTTCAAGCCCAATGTGAAAAGAGGAGTATTCACCTGTGGTCGCAATCGCCAGGCGATAAGTCCTGAGTTGGAGATCCCCAAGAAGTTTCTCCTGAAATCCCTCCTTGCGTGCTTCTGACAATTCATCCACCAGACAAGAGAAGGGATCAGATGCTTCCAGTTCTGAACGGTCGTAGACCCGGTAAAGCTCCTTGTCACGTGTAAGGGGTTCAATGAACTGTACCCCATATCCAGGACCCGTAATGACAGCATTGAGCCCCTTCTCATTCAGGCTAAACCGAATTTTTCTTTGGGACCCATCCGTCGCATTTCCGACATAGCTTCTATTGTTTGGAAACTTGCGAGCCAACTCCGTGCTCATCACGGGTGCTTCTTTGACTCTGAAAGAAATCAATCGCCCATCTTTATCCGGAAATTTCATAAGTTTTCCCGCCCTCGCTGATGATTTTCTACGAGATGGAACATCAACCAGATCGCGTTCTATCGAAATCCGATTCAGGGCAAATCCACTAAAGCGTTCTACCCTGACCTTCGTTTGAATTCTCGATCCGGACACGCTGGAAGCATCAATTCTAGACCATGGATTCGCCTCCTGGCCACTCATGGACATGGAGAGAATAACGAATAGAATAGCGAGAAGAATCGGGTATTTTTTAATCATATTGGGGTCTTGTTCTTGGGACGGATAAAACTATGAAATTTTTAAATTTAAATTGAGTTTAACCTTTAACTTTGTCAAAAAGTTCCGACAGTGTTGCTCAGATTATTCTTGCTTTTTATGCTCATGGTGAGTTGCTCTTCTTCCAAAGAGCAGGCGAGCACGGATCAAATTCCTCCTCCCAGAGTGAATTGCCCGGAGGGTGGGGACTGCACTTTTGAGGTCCTTCAAAACTCGAACCTGTCGCTGAAGACCGATCCAACAGGTGCAACCTATCCGGAAATTGAAGCGGGTGAGAAAGTGGTCATTCGCTATCATTACAAAAAAGATCCCGAACCCGATGTAATGGATAGCAATCATTCAGAATATCTTTATTTTGAAATCAATCCGGGAAGAGTCGAGATTTCACTGAAGGACTCAGAGCTACAAGAAGTAAAGATGATATACGGTAGAGTCTGTTTTTGCAAGGGTGAATCAGGCTACTTTCCCGTCCGCAAGGGAAACCTGTTCCTTTATCAGAACAAAGGGGACCTTCTCGTGAGAGGGTCTTTCAGCATCCCAAAAGTACCCCAGACTATAAAAGACATAGACGAAAGATTAACCTATTACCCGGAGCAGTGAAGGTATTTAACTCCATAGATAGTTATCCGTTCTCAGAACACAGGGCGGTGATCACAATTGGCACCTTTGACGGGGTGCACATCGGTCATCAAAAGATCATTGAACAGCTAAATGCCCTGAAATCCCAGGAAAACGAGGTATCTATGATCCTCACTTTTTTTCCACATCCCAGAAGAGTCCTTGACCAGAGCAACGACATAAAAATGCTGACGACCATGGAGGAGAAGATTGCGCTATTGGACAGCTTCGGTCTCGACCACCTGATCGTGGAACCTTTCACAAAGGAATTTTCAAGACTCACGGCCTTGGAATTTGTTAGGGACATCCTGGTCAATCGGCTCAGCCTAAAGAAGCTGGTGATCGGCTACGATCATCACTTTGGAAGAAACAGGGAAGGAAACTTTGAGCAGTTGACCGAATTTGGAGAGCTCTACGGGTTCGAGGTTATCGAAATTCCCGCTCAGAACATCCAAAGTGTTTCAGTGAGTTCCACCAAGATCAGGAAAGCCATTGAGGCCGGAGAAATGGATGTGGCAAACAGTTATCTCGGCTACCCTTACAGACTCTCCGGGGAGATTGTCAAAGGACAGGGTCTTGGGCGAAAGCTCAATTTTCCAACTGTCAACCTGCGTGTTGATGAAGACTATAAACTAATCCCTGTCAAGGGAGTTTACGCCGTGAAGACCCAGGTGGAAGACAAAGAGGTGCTCGGGATGATGAACATCGGGTACCGACCCACAGTGGGTGGCGACGGCAGAACCATCGAGATCCACCTTCTAGATTTCAAAGGTGACCTGTATGGTCAGAGACTCCGAGTCGACGTTTTAGCCCGTTTGAGAGACGAGCAGAAATTCGAGTCGATCGATGCGCTGAAGGCCCAACTGAGAAAAGACGAAAACCAAACACGTTCGGTCCTGTCAAAGTTGAAATCCTGATTCTGACTTAATCGGGCAATGATAATATTCGGCAATGACTATCTTTGCCGTCCAAATAAGAAAAAATGCTATCTACAACTCACATCAGAGACAATAAAAAGCAAGTGCTTGAGGGCCTTGCCAAACGCAATTTCAAAGACGCTGAAAAAACTATTGATTCCGTTCTGGATACCGATGAACGCAAAAGAGCGGCCCAAACTGCGCTGGACCAGGTGCTTGCAGAAAGCAACAAACTGTCGAAGGAAATCGGAATCATGTTCAAGTCGGGTGAGGTGCAGAAAGCAAATATCCTGAAAGAAAAGACCAGCCAATTGAAAGAGAAGTCGAAGGAATTATCTGAGCTTAAGATGCAAATGGAGACTGAACTGAACGAGCTGCTCTACCAAATTCCGAACATCCCACATCCCCTGGTGCCGGCTGGAAGCTCTGAAGAAGACAATGAAGTGGTATTCGAGCACGGTGAAATTCCAACTCTGAATGAGAATGCCTTGCCGCATTGGGAGCTGGGCAAGAAATATGACATCATCGATTTTGACCTTGGAAATAAAATCACCGGTGCCGGATTTCCTGTATACAAAGGAAAGGGCGCAAAGTTGCAACGGGCGCTCATCGCATATTTTCTGGACAAGAACACCGAGGCAGGTTACACCGAAGTTCAACCTCCTTTGGTCATCAATGAGGCCTCAGGATACGGAACAGGGCAACTGCCCGACAAAGAGGGGCAAATGTATCATATTGGAGCAGACGACCTCTACCTGATTCCAACAGCAGAAGTCCCTGTGACAAATTTCTATCGCGACACGCTGCTCAAGGAAGATGATTTCCCCATTTGCAATACGGCATACACCCCCTGTTTCCGCCGGGAAGCAGGCTCATACGGCTCCCATGTGAGGGGATTGAACCGTTTGCACCAGTTCGATAAAGTCGAAATCGTCAGGATCGAGCACCCTGAAAATTCCTATGCCGCCCTGGACTCCATGGTGGAGCACGTCAAGGGAATTCTGAATGAGCTGGGCTTGCCTTATCGGATACTCAGGTTATGCGGAGGCGATTTAGGGTTCACCTCTGCCCTGACCTATGATTTTGAGGTATATTCCACGGCCCAGTCCAGGTGGCTGGAAATCAGTTCCGTTTCAAATTTCGAAACCTTCCAGGCGAACAGGCTGAAGTTGAGATTTAAGAATAAGACGGGTAAAAGTCAGTTGGCACATACCTTGAACGGGAGTTCATTGGCCTTGCCCAGGGTCCTCGCCGGACTCCTTGAAAATTGTCAAACTGAAAAGGGAATTGTGATACCTGAGGTACTCAGACCTTACACAGGTTTTGAAGTTATAAACTGACGGAGCAGCCCGTCACGGTCTAGCCGTGATCAGGATGCTTCCAATATCTTTTTGTAGTGATTCATGATCATCAGATCGTTCAAATAAGCATTGATCTGACCATTCCTCATGTGATTCTTCGCGCTGTGCTTAGCTCTTTCGTAGAATTTTTTAACTTCGTTCATGACTTAAGATTTTTGTTATTGTTGATCTTTACTTTTAAGACTTACGTCCTGCTAAAACGTTACATTTGAAAAAATATTTTATTAAAAGTTTAACAATTTTTTGAAATCGATACAAAACAAATGTATCCGTTAAGAAATTGACAAAGGTTTGATCTTAATCTGAGAATCCAATAATGGCCTTTCTACGAATTTTCTTTTTGATCCTTCTCTGCGGGCCCCTGTTCGCCCAGAATGCTGAGCTGGCCAACTCATTCTTCCGAAAAGGAGAGTACGAAAAGGCGATCATGCTGTACGAACCGCTGCTGGAGAGCAACCCGATTCGCCAGGATTATTTCAAATCACTGCTTACTTGCTACCAACAACTCGAAAATTACGAGGATGCCGACCGGCTTCTGACCCGACAATTGGAGAATTTTCCGAATCAAATCTATCTCTATGTCGAATTGGGCTACAACAAGCAACTTCAGGGAAACCCTGAGGAGGCAAAAGCCTATTACGAGAAATCGATGCAGTTCATCGAGCAGAATCCGAGCTATGCCTTTGTAATAGGCAGGACTTTCAGGCAGAATCACCTCCTTGACTATGCCCTGCGGACCTATCAGCGGGCCAAGGAGCTGAATCCGAATCTCAATACAGAGATCAGTGAGGCCCAGATTTACGGGGAAAGAGGTGATATCGACAAAATGTTCAAGCTCTACCTCGACCTGGTCGACAAAAATGAAAACTACTACACCACCGCCCAGCGCTTCATGGGCTCCTTCGTGTCAAATGACAAGACTGACCCCAACAACATCACGCTGAGAAAACAGCTGCTTAAAAGAGCTCAGGCCGAACCCAAAAATTCCTGGAACATCCTATTGAGCTGGCTCTTCATGCAACAGGGAGATTTTGACAAGGCGCTGATCCAGGAGAAATCGCTGTACCGAAGAAACCCGGGCAATACAGAACGAATCCAAGAGATTGGGCAATTGGCCTACGAGTTTGACGAACTAGAAACTTCAAAGCAGGCCTTCGAATTCATAAGAAGTCTGGAAAATCAAAACGGCATGGATCCGGATGCCCTGCTGCGTGCCGACATCTATCTGTTGAAGATTGACAATGAATTGATCAGCAGTGATGAAGATCGGGAGCGCCTCAATTCAAGGTACCTGCAATTACTCACCCAATACGGCCGAAATCTTCAGAGTCTGGTACTCCAGGTGGCCTATGCGGAATTCCTAACTTATTCCTACGACGCCCCTGAACAGGCGATCGATGTATTGCGCAGTGCTTTGGAGCTCAATCCGCCCAATCCAGAGCAGGGGATGCTCGATATGACTATTGCAGACATCCATGTTTTCTCGGGTGAATTCAACCAGGCTCTTGTCATGTACTCAAAAATCCAGTATGATTTCAAAAACAGTCCGCTGGCCCAGGAGGCGCGCTTCAAAGTGGCGAGAACCTCCTATTTCAAAGGTGACTTCACCTGGGCCCAGAATCAGCTTAAGGTTCTGAAATCATCAACCTCCCAGCTGATCGCCAATGACGCCATGAAACTCAGTTTGAAGATCAGCAACAATTTTGACAAAGACAGCCTCAACGAGGGCTTGAGGCTTTTCGCCAAAACGGAGCTGCTCGAATTTCAGAAGAAATATCAACCCGCTCTTGACACCCTGAGCATAGTATTGAAGGATCACAAGGGACGCGCCATTGAGGACGATGCCCTTCTCAAACAGGGAGCCCTTTTGACGAGGCTTGGTGATTACAGAGGCGCAGAAAACAGTCTACTGAATCTGCTTGCAACGTATCCGGAGAGTCTGCTGGTAGACGAGTGTCTTTTTTCGCTGGCTGAACTCTATGAAGAGCAGCTCAATGAGATTGACAAGGCCAAAGAAATGTACGAACGGATCATTTTTGAGTATCCATCGAGCATTTACCTGGTAGAAGCGAGAAAGGCTTTCCGAAGACTCAGAGGGGACGAACTCTGATCTTCTTCCCGGAATATTGCGGTTTTAGTCCTACCTTTACATTTCAATAATCCAAGAATGATCATTTACAACGTAACGATAAACGTAGACGAATCCATTCACGACCCATGGATGAAATGGATGACCGAGAAGCACATTCCGGAAATGCTCAAAACCGGAAAATTCACCAAGGCCCTGATGAGCCAGGTATTGGTTCAGGAGGATCTTGGTGGCATCACCTATTCGGTTCAGTTCACTTGCAGTTCTCGCGAGACTTTGGATCAATACTACAGAGAAGATGCTGACGAATTGAGGCGAGAAGGATTTGAGCTCTTCGGCAATAAATTCGGCGCCTTCCGAACTGAGCTGAAGGTAGTTGGGGAATTTGTGACATCAACCTAAACTCATTCCATCATGTCGGTTAGGGCCAAAAAGCATCTGGGGCAACACTTTCTCAACGATGAAAACATAGCGAGTAAAATTGCAGATTCTCTCAGCTTCAAAGGCTGCGATGTGGTTTTGGAAATTGGTCCGGGAATGGGCGTCCTGACAAAGTACCTGATTAAAAAGAACAAACCCCTGAGCGTGATTGAACTCGACAGGGAGTCGGTGGCCTATCTCCTTGAGAATTTTCCTGAACTCAAAGGGAATATCCTTCAGGGTGACTTTCTCAAACTCGATCTTCAGGAAGTATTCGAGGGCAAACAGCTTGCCATCATTGGCAATTTCCCTTATAACATCTCCTCACAGATCTTGTTTAAGGCCATTGAATTCAGGCACGTGGTTCCGGAATTCGCAGGAATGTTCCAAAAGGAGGTCGCCCAACGCATTACTGAGGGACCGGGAAACAAGACGTATGGCATCCTTTCGGTGATTGCACAGGCATTTTACAAGACGGAATACCTTTTCACAGTCCCCCCAAACGTCTTCAACCCTCCTCCCAAAGTGGAGTCCGGGGTCATCCGCCTGGTGAGAAAGGAAGATTTTGAACTCCCTGTGAGCGCAAAATTTTTTTTCCAGGTCGTCAAGACGGCCTTCAATCAGAGAAGAAAAACCTTGAGAAACAGCTTAAAGTCATTCGGGCTGTCGGATAAATTACGTGAAGATGCTATATTTGCCCGGCGCCCGGAACAATTGTCAGTTGAGGAATTCATTGAATTAACTCAGAAATTGAAAGAAGACAGCAACGAAAATGGATAGCACTTTTATAAAAAATATAGAAGGCCTGATCGAAAAAAAGCAGGATAATACCATTCTGACTCTTTTGTCGGAGGAGCACCCTGCTGACATCGCCGAGATCATTTCTGAACTCGACCTTCGGGAGGCCACCTATCTTTTCAAATTGCTGGACAGCGAGCTTACTTCAGAGGCCCTCCTGGAAATTGACGAAGACGATCGTGAGAAAATTTTAAGAAACCTGTCAGCCCAGGAAATCGCCGAGGAGATCGGTGAAATGGACACGGATGATGCCGCCGATATTTTATCGGAACTATCCGAAACTAGGGCCACAGAGGTCATCTCTGAGATTGAAGATGACGACCATGCCAAAGACATTGTCGACCTGCTCCGCTACGAGGAAGGCACAGCGGGTGCGCTCATGGCCAAAGAACTCGTCAAGGTGAAGGAAACTTGGTTGGTGCCCACAACCGTGAGAAAGATGAGATCCCAGGCCCAGGAGGTTACACGGGTTCACTCCATCTACGTAGTAGACCAAGACGATCGCCTTATCGGAAGGCTGTCGCTCAAGGACCTGCTAGTGGCTCCGGCCGATGCGAGGATTTCAGACATATACATCCCAAAAGTCGATTACGTAAACGTTCACGACAAAGGGGAAGATGTGGCACTGCTGATGCAGAAATACGACCTGGAGGCCATACCTGTGGTCGACGACGATCATATCCTCCTGGGCAGAATCACGATCGATGACATTATCGATCTGATCCGGGAAGAAGCTGAGAAGGATTACCAGATGGCAGCGGGTATCACCGAAGACATCGACGCTGACGACAGCATACTCGACAAGACGAAAGCCAGGCTCCCCTGGTTGGTCCTGGGACTTGTCGGAGGATTTGCCGCCGCTTCCATCATGGGCGGATTCGAGGACGCCCTGACACAATATCCCGAGCTCTTTTATTTTACCCCACTAATCGCAGCTATGGCAGGTAATGTGGGAGTGCAGTCTTCAGCTATCGTGGTTCAGGGCCTTGCGACAAACAACATCAAAGGCAGCATGATGAATCGTATGGTGAAAGAAATTGGCCTCAGCATTGTGAACGGAGTCATCCTTGCGATATTGATCTTCATATTGGGTACGATCTTTCAATATCACACGAACATCAGCATGACCATCTCCATTTCTCTGATCATAGTTATCATCATAGCCTCTCTAATTGGGACTTTCGTGCCCCTGATCCTCGATAAAAATGGCATAGATCCCGCGGTGGCCACAGGACCTTTCATAACCACAAGCAACGATATTTTTGGGATTTTCATCTTCTTTTTTGTCGCCAAACTCATTCTTGGATTCTGATCCGGATTCTTTTCGTTAAGGGTTATTTACTGGGCATTTTTATTTAATTTTGCCTTCTATTTGAAAAACCTATGATCGAAAAGAAAAGAGCACTCAATTTCCTCGAACAGATAATTGAGGAGGATCTGGCAAATGGCCTCAACCCGGACAAACTTAGGTTCCGATTTCCTCCGGAGCCCAATGGCTATCTCCACATTGGGCACGCCGCCTCGATTTGCCTGAACTTCGGTCTGGGCCTGACCTACGACGCCCCTGTTAATCTGCGTTTTGACGACACCAATCCCGTCAAGGAAGAACAGGAATACGTAGACGCCATTAAAGAAGATATTAAATGGCTGGGCTTTGAATGGGACAAGGAGCTCTATTCCTCGGATTACTTTCAGCAGCTCTACGACTGGGCTGTTCTTTTGATTCAAAAGGGTAAGGCTTATGTGGATGACCAGTCCTCCGAAGAGATGGCCCGACAAAAAGGAACGCCCACGCGACCGGGAGAAAACAGTCCTTTCCGCGACAGAAGCGTTGAGGAGAACCTCGATCTTTTCGAGAGGATGAAAAATGGGGAGTTCGATGAGGGTACTCATGTTTTGCGTGCCAAGATTGACATGGCTTCCCCGAACATGCTCATGCGTGACCCATTGATGTACAGAATCCTGAAAAAATCGCATCATCGAACGGGAGAGACCTGGAAGATTTACCCAATGTACGACTGGACCCACGGTGAATCGGATTATATTGAACAGATATCCCACTCCCTTTGCACTCTCGAATTCAAGCACCACAGGGAACTATACGACTGGTTTCTCGACCAGGTGTATTCTGGCGACGATCTCCGACCGAAGCAGCGGGAATTTGCCCGAAGAAACCTCAGTTACACCGTGATGAGCAAACGCAAGCTTCTTCAGTTGGTGGAGGAAGGTCTTGTAGCGGGATGGGACGATCCCAGAATGCCGACGATCTCAGGCTTGAGAAGGCGAGGCTATACGCCGACTTCAATCAGAAATTTCAGCGAGGCGGCAGGCATTGCGAAACGAGACAACGTCACCGACCTGGCCCTGTTGGAATTCCATATTCGAAATGAGCTCAACAAAACAGCGCCACGGGTGATGGCCGTATTGGATCCGGTTAAGGTGGTAATCACGAATTACCCCGACGGCAGGGAAGAACAGCTTCTGGCAGAGAACAATCCGGAGGATCCCGATGCAGGAAGCCGCAGCATTCCTTTCTCCAGAGAAATCTATATCGAAAGAAACGATTTCAGGGAAGTGGCAAACAAGAAGTTCTTCCGGCTCAAGCTCGGTCATGAAGTGCGACTGAAAAACGCTTACATCATCAAGGCCAATGACGTGGTCAAAGACGAATCCGGGAAAATACTGGAGATTCATTGCACCTACGACGAAGACTCCAAAAGCGGTAGTGGCTCCGAAGCGAGCATGCGCAAGGTCAAAGGAACCATCCACTGGGTCTCAATTGCCCATGCCCTCAAGGCTGAAGTACGTCTTTACGACCGTCTCTTCACCCATGAAGCCCCGGATGCCGACAAAGAAAAAGATTTTAAGGAATACATCAACCCGGAGTCTTTGCAGGTCATTCAAGACGCTTATCTCGAACCGAGTCTTGAGAAGGTGAAACCGGCAGATCATTTCCAATTCCAGCGACTCGGATATTTCAATGTCGACGACGACTCAAGACCGGGTGCCCTGGTCTTCAACAGGACCGTTGCTCTTCGCGATTCCTGGGCGAGGATGGAGCAAAAGAAATGAGAGAATTGTCGTAAATTGCTCGCAATTTGAAAACCGTTGAGCAAATAAAGCTGCCCATCCTGAAGGAAATGGAGTTCTTTGAGACCAAGTTCAAAGCTTCCATGATTTCCAACGTCGCCCTTCTCAACAGAATCACCCACTATATTGTCAGGCGAAAGGGCAAGCAGATGCGACCCATGTTCGTCTTTCTCGTGGCGAAGATGGTCTCCAACGGCCAGTTCAAGGAAAGGACGTACAGAGGTGCCTCCATCATCGAATTGATACACACCGCCTCCCTGGTGCATGATGATGTGGTTGATGACAGCAACAGGAGAAGGGGTTTCTTTTCGCTTAACGCCCTTTGGAAGAACAAGATTGCCGTATTGGTCGGTGACTTTCTCTTTGCCAAGGGCCTCCTGCTCTCCATTGACAATGATGATTTTGACCTTTTGAAGCATATCTCAATCGCAGTCCGCGAGATGAGCGAAGGAGAGTTGCTGCAGATCGAGAAAGCAAGGGAGCTCGATATCACAGAAGACGTCTATTTCGATATCATCCGCAAGAAAACAGCAGCTCTCATAGCCTCCTGCACGGCAATCGGCGCTGCCTCTATGGACGTTGACAAAGCTGAGATCGAACGCATGCGAAAATTCGGCGAACTCATCGGAATCGCTTTCCAGATCAAAGACGACCTGTTCGATTACAGCGAAGAGAAAATAGGGAAGCCAACAGGAATAGACATCAAGGAGCAGAAAATGACACTTCCTCTGATCTATTCCCTGAACCATTGCTCAAAAAAGGAACGCAGATGGTTGATCAATTCGGTGAAGAATCACAACAAGAACAAAAAGCGTGTCAGGGAGGTCATACAATTCGTCAAGGAAAATGGCGGGATCGAGTATACAATCGAAAAAATGAAAGAATACCAGGCCAAGGCAACTGAAATTCTCGATGATTACCCAGACTCTCCGTACAAGGAATCGCTTCTCAGCATGGTGAACTACGTGATCGACCGGGAAAAATAAATGGCATAGCTTTTGTGCCTGCATGGCTTATGGCAAAGCACCTGAAAAGACTCTCCTATTTTTTCATCCTGTTTCTTGCTCTTTCATCATGCGAGAGCGTTTACAATTTTGATGAGCTGGAGGGAGAGAGAGACGCCATTGACCAGGACGGCGATCCGGTAATTGTGAACCCCATCGACGATGGAACTAGAGAGTTTGGGCTGGACAATTCGTATTGCTACGGATTCTCCACACCGGATCAGGAGATCGCCAAGATTGATATTGAGATTGACTACCCCATGTCTTACGATCTTTCTCAATTCTTGCCCCCTGTGGATACCCAGGGAAATCAGGGGTCTTGCGTTGCCTGGGCCACAGGCTACTATTTAAAGAGTTTCCAGGAGAACTACCAGAATTCCCAGGACGGATTGGCAGCCCCAACGGTCATCCTCAGTCCATCCTTTATTTTCAACCAGATCAAAATTTCGCCCTGCAGTGGTTCACAAATTGCGGACGCTCTCGACCTGCTCCAGGTTTCCGGAACCCCGGAATGGACGATCATGCCCTACAATGAGAATGACTGCGCCACCCAGCCCTCAGATCTGCAGCGGTCACTGGCCGAACCCAATCGCATCGAGTCGTACTTCTACCTCAACGGAGATATTCTGCTTGAGCAAACCAAGGCCTTTCTTCTCAACGATCAACCCGTGGTTATCGCTGTATCCATTGATCGAAACTACTTTGGCGCCAAGGAGAATGGCGTCGCCGTCTACCGAAAATTCAATAAGGTTGACGGGGCACACGCGATGCTCGTAGTAGGATACGATGACGCACTGAATGCGTTCAAGGTTGTGAATTCATGGGGCCGGAATTGGGGAAATCAGGGATTCGTATGGATTGATTACAAAGCTTTTGAAGAGGCCAACGATCTTGAATCAGACTTTAAGATTCTCTGTGAGGCCTGGGTATCGACTGATTTGATCGAATTCCCGCAGCCGGCATTGTAGTCAATTTCTAAGAGCCATCAACTCCTCCAGGTGATTCCTGTCGTTGCTGAGTCTCGGGACTTTGTGCTGACCACCAAGCTTGTTCTTGGATTTAAGCCAGTCATAGAAAAGTCCTTCCCGCGCCTTGTGCACCAATGGCAATCTCAAGGTCATATCGAGATATCTTTTGGCTTCATAGTCTGAATTGACCTGTTTCAAACTCTCATCCAATATTCGGGTGAACTCAGCCAGGTCCTCCGGGCTTTTCCTGAACTCGATCAGCCATTCATGCCCCCCACTGCTCTTCCCGTTCATAAACAAAGGGGCAACCGTGTAGTCAATGATCTGTGAATCTGTCTGTTTACATGCTTTATCCAGGGCATTGTCAGCATTTTCCACCATGAGCTCCTCCCCGAAAACATTGAGGTAATGCTTGGTCCGGCCCGTGATCTTGATCCGATAGGGTTTCAAGTTGGTAAATTTGATTGTGTCTCCGATCAGGTATCTCCAAAGACCCGAATTCGTGCTTATGACCAGCGCATAGTTTTTATCCAGCTCAACTTGCTCCAGGGGTATGGCCTCTGAGTCCTCCTCCTGGTAGGTATCCATAGGAATGAACTCGTAAAATATACCGTAATCGAGCATCAACAACAGTTCATCTGAATTGTTCTGATCCTGTATTGCAAAGAATCCCTCCGAAGCGTTGTAGGTCTCATAATACCTGAAATTCTTTTTGGGAATCAGCTTTTCGTATTGCTCCCGGTAAGGTTTGAAATTCACCCCACCGTGAAAATAGACCTCCAGATTGGGCCATACCTCCAGCAGATTGTCTTTACCCGTAACCTCAAGAACCCTGTTCAAAAGAACAAGCATCCATGACGGAACCCCGGCCAGGCTGGTGATGTCTTCCTTGATCGTTTCATGAACAATCGCATCCAGCTTGGTCTCCCATTCGCTCATGAGTGCCGTTTTCTGTCGCGGAGCACTTGAGATGTCTGCCCAGAATGGCATGTTTTCAATGATAATCGCTGAAAGGTCTCCAAAAAAAGTGTCATTGTCCTCGTATACGGCGGAACTGCCTCCCAATCTCAGTCCTTTTCCCTTGAATATCTCTGTATCTTCGTTGTTGTTGATATACAGACAGAGCATGTCTTTTCCTGCCTTGAGATGACAATCGTCAATCGCCTCATCACTCACGGGAATGAACTTGCTCTTGGCATTGGTCGTTCCTGAAGATTTTGCAAACCACTGAATCTTGCTTGGCCACAAGACATTCTGCTCTCCCTGACGATTCCTTTCTATCATGGGTTCAATCGATTCGTACTTGCGAATCGGAACACGCTTCGCGAAGGCCTCATAGCTTTTGATGTTTTTAAAGCCGTACTTTTTGCCCACATAGGTGTTCCTTGCCTCAGACAGAAGATCGTAAAGCACTTCTTCCTGTACCTCGATGGGATGCTTGAGAAACAGGTCGATTTGGTACTTTCTCTTCTTTAAAATCCAGGAAACAACAGTATGAAATAATGAGATGGGCATTGGACAAAAACACTTTTTTGTGTTACCTTTAGCGTCTAAAATTACAATATTTATTCATCGTAATCAATACGATTTTAAGACAAAACAGATGGCAAAGGTTGGAGTTATCATGGGCAGCGATTCGGATCTGCCGGTTATGCAGGATGCGATTGACATGCTGAAGGAATTTGGCGTGGAAACCGAGGTGGATATCGTGTCGGCGCATCGGACTCCTGAAAAGCTTTTCGATTATGCCACGCAAGCTCACAAAAGAGGCATCCGGGTGATCATAGCCGGTGCGGGAGGAGCCGCTCATCTTCCAGGGATGGTTGCTTCCATGAGCCCATTGCCCGTAATTGGGGTTCCTGTCAAGTCGAGAAATTCGATCGACGGATGGGATTCAGTGCTCTCCATATTGCAGATGCCAGGCGGTGTGCCTGTTGCTACAGTAGCCCTCGATGGCGCAAAAAATGCTGGAATCCTCGCGGCCCAGATCATCGCTTCCGGCGATCCTGCTTTGTTGCAAAAAATACTTGATTTCAAAGAAGGTCTTAAGCAGAAGGTCATGGCGGCTTCGAAAAAAATGAGAAGCTGAATTCATTCTCCAACATTGAGCTGAAAAATCTAAATTTTATAATAATAAACTTGTTTACCCAGGCATGACAAATCCCCTATTGAGAGAATTCAAAACTCCCTTTGACACCGCTCCTTTCTCAAAGATCGAAAATGAGCATTTTCAGCCAGCTATCGAAGCCACTATTCAGGAGGCTAAAGACGAGATAGACAAGATTACGGCCAATCCTGATGCGCCTACCTTTGAAAACACTCTGGAAGCCCTGGAATTCAGCGGGGAACGCCTGAGTCGGATCACGAGCCTGTTTTTCAATTTGAACGCGGCAGAGACCAACGAAGAAATACAGGGCATTGCCCAGCTAGTGTCTCCGATGCTCTCCGAATTCTCCAATGATGTTCGCTTAGACGAAGAGCTCTTCAGGAGAATCGAATCGGTCTATGTCAGTCGAGACAAGCTTGAGCTCAATCCTGAACAGACCATGCTTCTGGAAAAGAACTATAAGGCATTCGTGCGAAACGGGGCGAATCTGAACCAGGATGACAAAAAGAAATTGAGGGAGATTGACAAGGAGCTTTCGACCCTGAGTCTGAAGTTCGGAGAACACGTCCTTGCGGAAACCAATGCTTTCGAAATGATTCTGACAGAGGAATCTGATTTGGATGGCCTGCCCGAAGGAGTGCGGGAAGCCGCAAAACTGCTCGCAAAAGAAAAAGGGGTCGAAGGATGGGCGTTCAGCCTGGACTATCCCAGCTATATACCGTTTGTGACCTATTCCAAACGACGAGATCTGAGAGAAAAAATGGCCCGTGCCTTTGGCTCAAGAGCCAATCTGGGCAATGAAAACGACAATAGGGAAATTGTAATGCGAATTGCGACCCTTCGGCATCAGCGGGCCACGTTGCTGGGCTACAATTCGCATGCAGATTTTGTGCTTGAAGAGCGCATGGCGGAAAAACCGGAAAAAGTGGAAGCCTTCCTCAAAGACCTTTTGAGCAAGGCAAAACCTGCTGCTTTGAAAGACCTGGAAAAACTGAAGGCCTTAGCCAGCAAAGACGGCATCTCGGAGCTTCAAAAATGGGATAGTTCATTTTATTCCGAAAAATTGAAGCAGGAGTTGTTCGATCTGGATGACGAGAAACTCAAACCCTATTTTCAATTGGAGAACGTTCTCCAGGGAGCATTTGAAGTCGCAAACCGCCTTTACGGAATTCATTTTAAGCCGGTTGACAACATCGAGACTTACCACGACGAAGTGAGAACCTATGAGGTTCGCGATGAAAATGATCGTTTCATTGCCGTGTTCTATGCCGATTTTTTTCCGAGAAAAGGCAAGCGAAATGGCGCATGGATGACGTCGTTCAAGAATCAATGGAAAAAAGATGGCGTCGATTCCAGACCCCACATCGCCATCGTCTGCAATTTTACCCGACCGACTGAATCACGCCCCTCGCTGCTTACATTCAATGAGGTGACAACCCTGTTCCACGAATTCGGACACGCCCTTCACGGGATGCTGGCCGACACGACGTACCCGAATCTTTCGGGGACGAGCGTCTACTGGGATTTTGTGGAGCTTCCGAGCCAGATCATGGAGAACTGGTGCTATGAGGAAGAAGCTCTGTCACTTTTTGCCAAACATTACAAAACAGGAGAAAAGATACCCATGGACCTGGTCAGGAAGATCAAAGAGTCCTCTAATTTCCTGGAAGGAATGGCCACCCTAAGACAATTGAGCTTCGGAATGCTCGACATGGCCTATCACGGGCATGATCCTTCCGGAATTCAGGACGTCAAGGAATTTGAACAGCAGGTTTTTGCCGAGACACAAATGTATCCTGACGTTCCGGAATCCTGCATGAGCACAGCGTTCTCTCACATCTTCCAGGGTGGGTATTCGTCCGGCTATTACAGCTACAAATGGGCCGAGGTTTTAGATGCTGATGCCTTCGAAGCCTTCAAGGAAAAAGGCATTTTCGACCAAGAGACAGGCGAGAAGTTCAAATCGTTCATACTCAGCCGTGGCGGAACTGAAAAACCCATGGAACTCTACGTGAAATTCCGTGGAAGAGAACCTGATGCCAATGCCTTGCTCAGGCGTGCAGGCCTATTGTCGGAGGCGCTCAACTGAGACCTCATATCAAAAAAAGATAGGCCTCCAAAGCTTTATCGTTCTGCCGAAAAGACTTATTTTTGCAATCATCAATTGCAGAAAATCATCCTATGAAATCATATGACGTTACCGTTATCGGATCGGGCCCTGGAGGCTACGTTGCCGCCATTCGATGCGCACAATTGGGCATGAAAACCGCCCTGATAGAAAAATACGACACCCTCGGTGGAACCTGCCTGAATGTAGGCTGTATTCCGAGCAAGGCACTGCTCGACTCTTCACACCATTACGAATCCGCTGTCAAGCATTTTGCGGAGCACGGCATTGAGGTGCCCGGAGAGATCAAAGTGAATCTGGAGCAGATGATCAGCCGCAAGCAGGCTGTTGTCGATCAAACGACCGGAGGCATTGATTTTTTGATGAAGAAGAATGAAATAGAGGTCTTTAATGGTCTTGGAAGCTTTGTTAACAAGAACCGGATCAAGATTGAGAAAGGGTCTGAAAGCGAGGAGATCGAATCAAAGAATATTATCATCGCGACGGGAAGCAAACCTGCATCTCTTCCTTTTATAACGCTGGACAAGGAACGAATCATCACTTCCACGGAAGCCTTGAAGCT
>JAUIKV010000171.1 GCA_030430615.1 Bacteroidia bacterium | reverse complement strand
AATATTATAGATTTATTTTCTCTTTATAATTATTATTATTGATTTTATAACTATTCCGGCGTATTTTTACCTGACATCTTGTAAATCGCATCATTATGGCATTCAATCCAGCAGATCACATTCAGGACCTACAGTATTTTGGTGAATTTGGCGGGGTAAACCCTTCAATTTCAGATTCTTCAACCTATACCTTTCTTGCGGCCAAGTCCATGATAGACACCTTCGAAGGTAATTTGGCAGGCTGTTACCTGTATTCCCGGCATATGAGCCCTTCCACCCTTTATCTAAGTCAGGCGCTCGCGGCCATGGAAGGAACCGAAACCGCGAATGTGTCTTCTTCCGGCATGGGATCTATCTCAACTGCATTGCTGCAGTTGTGCGGCCAGGGGGACCACATTGTCTCTTCGCGAACAATTTATGGGGGTACTTATGCCCTTCTTAAGAACTTCATGCCCAAATTCGGAATCGAAACCTCCTTCGTCGACATTACAGATCTGAATAAAGTAGAAGCTGCCATCAAAGAAAACACCACAGTGCTCTACTGCGAAAGCATCAGCAATCCGTTGCTAGAGATCGCTGACATCCGGGGGCTGTCGGAGCTGGCAAAAAAATACGGATTGACGCTTATGGTCGACAACACTTTTTCTCCCTTGGAGATCTCTCCTGCACAACTCGGGGCTGACCTGGTGATTCACAGCTTGACAAAATTCATAAATGGAACCAGTGACACTGTGGGAGGCGTGATATGCGGGTCAAATGAGTTTATCGATTCGATGCGAAGCGTCAATGACGGAGCTGCCATGTTGCTGGGGCCGGTCATGGACAGCATGCGGGCTGCGAGCATCCTTAAAAATTTGCGCACGCTTCACATCCGCATGAAAAAGCACAGTGAAAACGCCATGTATCTCGCCAAAAGACTTTATGAAGACGGTTACAAAGTGATCTACCCGGGTCTGGAAGGTCATCCGCAACACGAATTGTACAAGACTTTGAGCAATCCGGAATACGGTTTTGGTGGCATGCTGACGTTGGACGCAGGTTCCCTGGAAAAAGCCGACGACCTCATGGAGCTCATGCAGAAAAGAAATCTCGGATACCTGGCGGTGAGTCTTGGATTTTACAAAACCCTGTTCAATGCCCCGGGCACAGCGACCTCCTCGGAGATTCCTGTGGAAGAGCAAGAAGCCATGGGTCTAACGGATGGATTGATTCGCTTCTCGATCGGTCTCGACAACAACATAGAGCGCACCTACCAGGAGATGAGTCGCTGTCTCGAGGAACTGCAGGTGCTTCAGAAAGAAAAAGCCTGATTAGAGTGTGACCCAGTTAGAGAGTAGCCAGATACTGTGTCACATTCTTTTGGATTCGCTCCTCGATATTAGAGGTGTCGGATTTTTCAAAGCGCTTCCCCGTGATGTTCTCGAAGAGCTCAATGTAACGTTCTGAGATCTCTCTGATCTTTTGATCGCTCATGTTGGGAATCACCTGGCCTTCTTTTCCCTGAAAACCATTCTCAATGAGCCAGCGGCGAACAAATTCCTTGGAGAGTTGCTTTTGAGGTTCCCCTTTATCCTGTCTTTCCTGGTATCCATCGGCATAGAAATAACGGGAGGAGTCTGGGGTGTGAATCTCATCGATCAAAACGATGTCTCCATCTGCCGTCTTTCCAAATTCGTATTTTGTGTCAACCAGGATCAGATCGCGCTCAGCAGCCAGCTCCGTACCCCGCTGAAACAGCTTTCTTGTATAGTCTTCCAGAATCTCATAATCTTCCCTGGAGACCAGTCCCTTTGCAATGATGTCTTCTCTGGAGATGTCTTCGTCATGAAGTCCGTCATCTGCTTTGGTCGAAGGTGTTATTATCGGTTCAGGAAACTTGTCATTCTCTTTCATACCATCCGGCATAGCAACTCCGCAAAGGATTCTTTTCCCGTCGCGATACTCCCGCCAGGCATGTCCTGAGAGGTAGCCCCGAATGACCATTTCAACCTTGAAGGGTTTTGCCAGGTGACCCACGGCCACATTGGGATCCGGACAGTCTATAAGCCAGTTGGGCACCAGGTCGCTTGTCGCTTTCAACATATAGGAGGCTATCTGATTCAAAATCTGCCCTTTGTATGGGATCTGCCTCGGCATGATCACGTCGAACGCCGACAATCGATCACTTGCAATCATAACCAGGTACTTATCGCTTATGTTGTAAACCTCTCTGACCTTACCCTTGTAAACGCTTTTCTGACCGGGAAAATTAAAGTTCGTGTTGTTAATGGTATTCATGTTTGAATGGAATATGGGTTGATTAATCGGTTTCTATGCTCTTGTAGGCATCGATGATTTTTTTAACCAGACTGTGCCTTATGACGTCTTGTTCATCCAGTTGAACAACACCTATGCCTTTGATGCCCTTCAGGGCGAGCAGAGACTCTTTCAGACCCGACACCTGTCTCCGCGGGAGGTCGATCTGACCCGGGTCACCTGTTATGATAAACTTGGCGTGCTTCCCCATCCGGGTGAGAAACATCTTCATCTGGTTATGAGTTGTATTCTGAGCCTCATCCAAGATGACAAAGGCACTGTCGAGAGTCCTTCCTCGCATAAACGCAAGCGGTGCAATCTGAATCACGCCCTTTTCCAAATAAGACTGTAGCTTCTCATAAGGAATCATATCCCGCAAGGCATCGTAAAGAGGTTGCATGTATGGATCCAGCTTTTCCTTCAGATCGCCAGGCAGGAAGCCGAGATTCTCTCCAGATTCAACAGCCGGTCGCGTCAATACAATCCTGCGGACCTGCTTGTCTTTCAGAGCTCTTACGGCAAGAGCCACCGCCGTGTAGGTTTTTCCGGTACCGGCAGGGCCTACAGCAAATATCATGTCATTGCGACGAATCTCTTCGACCATCTTTCGCTGATTCACCGATATCGCCTTTATCAGTCTTCCTGAAACCCCGTGCACAAGAACCTCCTCTGAACTCCCGGAACCTGACTGCGCCCTGTCATCGCTGAGTAGCCTTTCGATGCTATTGTCGTCGAGTTTGTTGTACCTGTGAAAGTATTTGACGAGCTCTCCGAACTTCTTTTCAAAATCGTCGAGAAGAACGGGTTCACCGTAAATTCTAACCTTGTTGCCTCGCGTAACAACCTTGACCTTGGGAAAGTGTTTTTTCACCTGATCCATATTCCTGTTATGCGGCCCAAAAAAGTCGTTGGCGGCAATATCCTGCAGTTCAATTATTCTTTCGTTCAAGCTTTCTTGTCTCGTTTAAAAATTAAGCGCGGAGGGCTTTTAAAATACTATTATTTGATTAGATTTGTACTGCAAAAATAGCACATTTTACAAGCAATTCACCAATCCTTGAAATTATTGTAAACCGTCTCCGGGAACCTGCGATCAGCCTATGTCAATCATAACACTTACAACCGATTTTGGTACCAAAGACCACTTTGTAGGTGCAGTAAAAGGCTCTATTTACAACGAGTTGGAAGAGGCCAAAGTAATTGACATTTCTCACCAGATCACGCCGTTCAGCATAACCCAGACGGCCTACGTTCTAAAGAACGCGTACAAGAATTTCCCCAAAGGCACGATTCACATCATCGGGGTCGACTCTGAGATCAGCGTCGAGAACAAACCTATTGCGATCTTGCTCGACGGACAGTATTTTATTGGTTGTGACAACGGTATCCTTTCACTGATCACCAACGAGATTCGTCCGGAGAAAATGGTGGAGATCACCATACCGGATCCGGAGGAATACCAGTTCGCCATCCTGGGCAAATTCATCAAAGTTGCCTGTCATATCGCCCGGGGGGGAATGCTGGAGGTGATCGGAATGCAGATCGACAGCATAAAGGAGATCGTCGAGATTCAACCCTTCATCAATTCGGAGAAGAACCAGATCCTGGGAAGTGTTATCTACATCGATAATTTTGGGAATGTGATCAGCAATATTTCAAAAAGCGTATTTTCGGATGTCGGAAAAGGCAGGGACTTTGAGATCGTTGCGAGGAATTACAGGTTTACAAAAGTGTACAAAAGATATAATGAAGTCGTTGATTACACGATTCCTCCCGAAAAAAGACAAGATGACGGCAAAAGGCTGGCCCTGTTCAACTCGGCCAATTTCCTGGAGATCGCCTTATATCGGAGCAATTTGAAAACCGTTGGGGGAGCTTCGGTCCTTTTAGGGTTGAAATACAGGGATCCGATAACCGTAAAGTTTGTTTAATCCCAATAAGAAGGAATAGTTAGATGCTCGTCAGAATCGTACATATGAAGTTCAAGGAAGAAGATATTGATTCCTTTCTGGAGAATTTCGATTCCGTCAAATCGAAAATACGATCTTTCAAAGGATGCCAAAAGCTTGAACTCTACAGGGACCAGAATGATCCCACACGATTTTTCACCTACAGCTACTGGGAATCGGAAAAGGATCTCAATGCTTACAGGTCATCACCTATGTTTGAAGAAGTCTGGAAGAAAACCAAATCGATGTTCTCTGAACGGGCAAAGGCGTGGAGCCTCGATAAAATCAGAATCAGTTAAACAATGCTTGCAATCTTAAAAAAGGAAATCGACGTCTTTTTCTCGACCCCCATCGGCTATCTGGTCATTGCCGTTTTTCTGCTGGTCAACGGTCTTTTCCTGTGGGTTTTCAACGGCGATTACAACATCCTAAACGCTGGATTCGCCGATCTGAATAATTTCTTTTACCTGTCACCCTGGTTCTTTGTCTTTATCATTCCCGCCATGACGATGCGCAGCTTTTCTGACGAGATTCGACTGGGCACCATCGAGATTTTGAAAACAAGCCCCGTGAGCAGCTGGCAGATCATCCTGGGCAAATATTTCGGGTCACTTCTTTTGATCCTCATTGCTTTGATTCCAACCGTGTCTTATGTGTACACGGTCATTCAGTTGGCCGGCACTCCTGCTGATATCGATTTCGCGAGCATTGTGGGCTCCTATGTAGGACTCATGTTCCTCGCAAGCGGATTTACAGCCATTGGGCTCCTGGCCTCGGTGTTGTCGAGCAACCAGATTGTATCATTCATCATTGGGGTGGCCTTGTCATTCACTATGTATTATGGTTTCCAGGCGCTTGGAGACATGGATGTACTACCTGGTCTATCCCTGGAGAATTGGGGTATGAGCGCCCGTTACAGAAGTATGGGGCGAGGTGTGATCGACACCAGGGATGTGCTCTATTTCCTGAGTGTCGCCTTTGTGTTTCTGTATCTCACAAAGCTGAAATTCGATCAAAAATAAATGGCCCTTGAACACATCGCGAAAATGAAAAACACTTCTCTTCAAATCCTTATCGTCCTTGGCCTTGTCATCGTGATAAACCTGTTGGGAAATTCGGTTTACAAGCGATTTGACCTGACCCGTGACAACCGGTATACACTTTCGGATGAGACGATCTCTTTGGTGGAGAGTTTAAATGAGCCGGTCATAGTCAAAGTTTACCTGCAAGGAGATTTTCCATCGGAGTTCAAACGACTGCAGGCAGAGACCGACCAGCTTCTTGAGGAGCTCAGTGCGGTCAACGATCAGATCGTATACCGGTTCATCGACCCTCTAAGCAACCCGAAAGAATTAATCGACAAGGGGTTGCAGCCAAGTCGACTCACCGTTCAGGAAGGTGGAAAGGTGTCGGAAGCGGTAATTTTCCCGTGGGCTGTTGTCACCTACCAGGGAAAGGAAGAAAATGTGTCGTTGCTTGTCAATTCGGTAGCCCAAAGCCAGGAAAAGCAATTGCAGAATTCGATAGAGAACCTCGAGTACGAATTTGCCCATGCATTTGCCAAGATCAAAGAAGACAAGGATAAGAAAATTGCTGTGCTCAAAGGAAACGGGGAACTAGATGAACTCTATCTCTATAGTTTCCTAAAAAAATTAGGTGAGTATTATCACCTGGCTGCCTTC
>JAUIKV010000170.1 GCA_030430615.1 Bacteroidia bacterium | reverse complement strand
ATCGCAGGTTTCCAGGTGTTTGAGCAGCTCCTGTTGAAATTGGAGATATTGAATGGATGTTTCGGGTCTTGAGATTTTCATAACGAAGACATTCTCATCCGAAACGTGAATTTTAAAATTCATATCGCTCTCGCCGGGCAGACCATGAGCTTTTCCCTTGATGCCATAAAGATCCCAGGCGATTTTTTCGGCTTCATTCTCACTGATCGATAATTCAATGAATTCTCTTGTCATAAGCTTGAAACCTTATTTACCCTAATTTTCATTTCGATGGACCATTTATAGGATTCACCGGGATCAAGAGCTTCCAGTCCGATTCCGTTATTCAGGGAATTCGTAGCACAGGTCATGGGTTCAATGGCTATGCTTTCTCTGTGATCGGGGGTGTAAATCTGGAGGTAGTGCTCCGACCCAGTATCAAATTGCATATCGAGTGAATAATCAGTGGTTTCAAACCTGCAGGTGGGTTCCTCAAGTGAAAAACCGTCATCAAAGTCTTTTTCTCCCACTGTGAATGGATCGTCAAGATTCGCCTCTTCTTTTTCCTCGGGGATCATTCGCTCCGGGCAGACATAATGATCCCTGAATTTTGCCGAAATCCGGCTCTCATTGAGTTCGAGGCTAAGAAAGTAAGGATGCCAGCCAATTCCGAACGGAAAGGTTTGATACCCCGAATTGATCACCTCAAACGTCAGGAGACAGGCTCCTGAACGATCAAAGACGTAGATCAGATTCAAATCATAAGCAAAAGGAAAGCCGGGATTGCTGCCATCTGCCTTGTAAGTCAGCTTCAGGACAATCCTGTCAGAGTTATTCTCCAAGATTTCGTAGGAGAAATGCTGATCATGGACAAGTCCGTGTATGGCGTTATTGAAATGCAAATCGTTAATCACTAGCTTATAGGTGTGCTCCCCATAGCTGTAAATCCCATCCTTGACCCGATTCGGAAAAGGGAAGAGAATCGAGGATTTGAATGTATTTCGATATTCCTCCAGGCCCGATTCATTAGGGTCGATTCCATCGATGATGTCGACGCCTCTGTAGGTCAGTTGCTGCAGGCTACCGCCCAGCTTGGGATATATTTTTGCCGTCAGCTCGCCGTTGGACAAATGAAGGTGCTCAAGGAGTTCGTTCTCGTGTTTCGTTTCTTTAAAGTTCCACATGCTATCTTAGAATAAATCCGGTTGAAAGCGGATCGTTGGGGTCCAAAACAAAGGTATGGAATCCCGTGATATAAGCGGAGCCCTTAACTTGAGGGATTACAGCCTCATAAGGTCCGTATTGGACATCTTTGACAACCGAACCTGAAAACACGGATCCCGTGATGCTTTCGATGCTCATGGATTCCCCGGGTTCGATTTCTTTTCTGGCCCTGTGAATCGCCATCCGTCCGGATACACCTGAACCGGTAGGGCAGCGGTCAACCTCCCCATTGGCAAAAATGCAAACGTTTCGGGAGTCAATTCCGGTGCTTTTTGATGGCCCTGTGAAAATGGTTCCGTAGAGGAAGCTCAGGTCCGGCTCGAAAGGATGTGAAGGTTGTCCCTGATCTATAACCGCTTTCTTGATTTTCATTCCCAGGTCTATGAGATCCCGGTAGGAGTCAGGACCCAAATCCAGTTCGAAATTATTCTTTCCCAGGTCAACATAAGCATAGAAGGCACCCCCATAGGCCAGATCGAAGTTCACCGTGCCCAGAACGGGGATCTCTACATTTCTGTCCAATTCGACCACAAAACTGGGTACCCCGTGAAACCGAACTCCCTGTATTTGGTTGCCTTGCTTTTCGATAAAAGCTTCAATCCTGCCACAGGGCGCGTCAATTTTTAAAGGTTCCTGTCTGTCGGGTTCAATCCAGCCCATTTCAGAGGCAAGTGTAGCAAGCGCGATGATCGCATGGCCACACATCGTCGAATAGCCTTCGTTGTGTATGAACACGACTCCGAAATCTCCGTCGGGATCATTGGGTGGTGTCAGAAGGCAACCGTACATGTCGGCATGCCCCCTTGGCTCGAACATAAGCAGCTTGCGCAGGTGATCATGTGATTCCAGAAAAGATCGACGATATTCGAGAACTGAGTTCCCGGTGAGCTTGGGGTAACCTCCCATGATCACGCGCAATGGCTCGCCACCGGTATGCAGGTCGATGGTTTTGACAGTGAGTTTATTCGCGAATTCTTCAGGCTCGCGATATTCGAGTATTCTTTTATAGACGTTCATAGATTTTGTAGTAATAGCGGGCGGCAATCAAATCTTCGGAGGCATGACCAACCGACTTGAAAAGGGTGATTTCATCCTGATTGACCCGACCCGGACGCTTTCCGGAGCATAGTTCGAAAAGATCGGCATGTACATCTGATCGGGAAAGGATGCCCGACTCCAACGGGATCACAATATCTCCAGACTCTTTGAGTCCACCCTGGCGGGTGTCCAAAAAGACAGAGGATCGGACAATGCATTCGTCGTCGGCTTCTCGCATGTTTTTTTTGTAGGATCCTACCAGGTCGAGGTGCTGCCCGGGTCTCAAAAGACTTCCCCTGAGCAAAGGACTCTCAGACAAGGTCGCCGTCGAAATGATATCAGCTTTGTCAAGAACTCGTTCAAAATCAGATACGGCCTCTATCTCAAAAGACAGGGGATCCACATTCTGTTCCAAATTCTTCACGAGCTTTTTGGCCTTGCCAAAGTCTCTTCCCCAAAGGTATACCTGTTTCAATTTCCTGAATTCTGCGTGGGCCAGAACCAGGTTTTTTGCAAGAGCACCCGTACCGAGAACCAGAAGTGTCTCGGCGTCCTCACGAGCCAGAAAAGAGGCTGCAACGGTCGAAACGGCCGCAGTTCTTTTAGCAGTGAGAGCCTTGGCGTCGAATATGGCCCTGACCGTTCCCTTGTGGGCATCCAGGTAGAGATAGTTCCCTTGAATGGAAGGCAAGTCGTATTGCCCGTTTTTGGGACTGACCGTGACAATTTTTACCCCCAGGTCCTTTCCTGCACTCCATGCGGGCATCAGAAGCAACGTGGAATCCTTTCCTTCCTTTGGGTTGGGAAAATCGTGATGATGCCGCATGGGAGTGGTCACCTCTGGCGCAGCAAACTCATTGCGGAGTATGCCTCCGAGTTCTTCAAAGGAAGTGTTGGCTTCGATGAAAGCATCATCGATAAATGGGATCATCCGTTATTGGTTTTCCCATAAAAATAGAGAAAAAACGGGTCAAGTTCCGAGGACCTCTCCTTGTTTTTTATAAAAAGCGTCTGACTGCAATTTGAGCAAATCCTTGGCCTTCTGTTTCTTGTATTCGTAGATCTCTTCGTCTTCCGCAACGTCGTAGTAGACTTTTTCATTGAGAGAAGTATCGGTTTGCAAGACGACAGCACGCTGGTTCTTTTGCTGCTCTACCCACACCCTCAACGAATCCTCCTGCTCTTCGAATTTCATGTCGTAGGCGCCTTTTGGAGCCATGACCTTTGCAAATACGGGAGCCGTTTCTATGGCCATAAACAGAAGCAGTATGAAAAATGAAGGAAACCACGCGAGCTCCCCAAGTGCATTGATCCGGGCCATAAGCCCGTCAAAGCCATCTATGATGGGCTGGCTGCTGGCGACTTGTGCTTTTTGTTTCACTCTGAGGTCGGCGAGTTCTGTCTTTTTTTCAGCGATCAGTGATCTTCCTGTTTCTTTCAGCTCCTGGAGTTCCTGGAGTTGGGCATCGTGTTTCTCCCTTTTCTCTTTGTAAACCGGGCCTTTGCCGAGTTTCATCGTCCCCTTGGTTCCTTCTGCCTCTGATATGTAGGTGTCGTACAAAGCGTTTACTTCCTTCTCTTTGTCGTCGATGCGTTCCTGAATCTGATCAATTTCTCCTTCGACCCGGGAGATCTCGCTTGCGTACTGCAGTCCGATCTGTTCCTGGTTTTGAAGTGTCATCTGATTTTTCTGTTCCAAAAGTACCTGGTCAATCTCTTTTTCAAAGATCTTGAGCTCAAGGGGCTTGGAGATCACGATGGCGATGATCACCGCCAGGATGATCCGTGGGGAGGCTTGAAGCAGTTCCTTCCAGAAATTATCACGTTTCTTGATCGTCGAGACGATAAACCGGTCGAGATTGAAGATGAGCAGTCCCCAGACAAATCCGAAGAAAATGGCCGCATAGACATTGTCAAAAACCGTGTAAAGCGCATATCCACCCGAGATGAAGGCCATGACGGCGGTAAAAAAAACGGTACCGCCAATTCCCGCATATTTGATCTGTTCTGACTTGGGGCTTTCCTGGAGAAGATCGGTGTCAGCGCCCGAGCACATCCAAAAGAATTCTTTTATCATAATGAGGAGGGTTTAGTTAAAAACAACGGAAGAACCTCTCCATATGTTGCTCGGATATTGTCTTTGTTATAATAAAGTTTTGTTAAAGTTTTTTAATGACCTATTTTAGATGTGTGTTTAATGCGGTGGAGCATTCTTCATAAAGGGATTTTCATATTGACTTTTTCTATGGGAATTTTTCAGAAGATTTTTGGGAAAATAGTAAGGGCAGAGAATAATTACGAGCTCGTACCCGAGGAACAACGTAAGGAGGTTATGGAAGCATCAATCGCTTACAATGAGTACGGCGCCTACTGCGTTCCTTTGTCCAGCCATCATCGGACTTTGTGCCAAAAAATTTTGAAAGGCGAGGTGTTCGAGCCCGACACGATACAATACATTATGGAGAATGCCGGTGATGGCGACATAGTGCATGCAGGCACGTTCTTTGGGGATTTTCTCCCCGCGCTCTCACGGTCGGTCTCAAAAGCAAATCATGTATGGGCGTTTGAACCAAATACAGAGAATTATCGTTGTGCACAAATAACCCTTTCCCTCAATGGTATCAAAAACGTTCATTTGATCCATGCTGCAGTAGGTGCCAGGGCCTCAAAGGCTGATTTAATAATTGAAGACAAGAGGGGGTTTGGTCTCGGAGGGTGTTCGAGTATCGTTGAGTCGGTCGAAGATAGATACGTCGCGGAAAAGGTCAGCGTAGTTACCCTGGATGAGATTATCCCCAAAGACAGGGTAGTCTCCATCCTTCAACTGGATGTTGAGGGATACGAGGAGCAAGCATTGAGGGGAGGCATTGAACTCATCAAAAGGTGCAAACCCATCCTTATTCTTGAGGATGACAAGGGAGTCACTGGTAGCGAGTGGTTCAAGGATCTTATTCTCGGCATGGGGTATAGCGTTGTTTCCAACTTACATTACAACAAATTGGTCCTGCCTAGAGAATCGTCAGGCAAATAAATCTCAATATCCAAACGCTACAATATCTCTTCTCCAAAGCTCGGAAACAAGCGCCCGCGTCTTATCGTCGTAATAAGAATCATAGTCTTTGATTCCTGCCTTCTTCCTGTGCGTAAGTTGCTTGTTTTCAATTCCAAGCTTATCGGTGACGCGGCCCCAGTCTTCGTAAAGATTTTCAAACTTTCCGATGAAATCCATGAGTAAGTTTCCGTTTTTGTCTGCCAGCATGTTGATCTGGTGGGCGTCGTATCGCTTGCTCTGGTAGATAATGTAATTTTCGAAATCCATCTTGATCACTTTCGAGTACCTGCCGTGATCCGGTCTTCGGCGGATGAATTCGTACTCCGACACCAAACGCTCCCAGGGGTTTCTCACAAAGGCAAATTTGAAATAGGATTCAAACAGCTCAGGAGGCATGAGCTTTTTCGCTACGTTGATGTCATCGTGCTGGCGAAAAGCGTATTTTTTGTAATCCTTCTCCGTTTTGAGAAACCTGCTTTTGATCTTGGACCAGGTATCGGTGGGTTTCACAATGCTCAGGGGCTCCAGGGTGTCCCTTATGCTGCTTCCCGCCGCTTTTCTGACGTGAACAAAGATGAATTGATGTGAATCGGAAATCAGCATGGCACCATTGCACTTTTGACGTATTATTCTTTCGCCATTTCAGCGT
>JAUIKV010000169.1 GCA_030430615.1 Bacteroidia bacterium | reverse complement strand
AGAGTTTGATCCCCAGATCTATTTCGGTGGAGACAACGTGATCTTTTGGGGGCCTCTTGCCTGGACAGTCATTTATGGTCTTCTGGTGGCAACCTTCCTGACTTTGATCGTGGTGCCTATCCTGTTCTTCCTGACAACCAAACTCAAAATGCGGATAAAGGGCAAGAAACAACCCGTTACGATCACGAAACGCAGAAAGCTCGAAGCAGCCTAATCGAATCCGGGTCCTCAAAAGGGTCCGGATTTTTTTAGAACCAGAATCCCACGTTGATATACCAGAAATTATTGTTGTTGTCTGGGTTCCAGGAGTAGACCAGCTCAATGGGCCCGATCACGGTGTTCAGTCCATAGCCAAAAGCATATCCAGATCTTGTGTCTTCAAATATGTTTCCGTCGTTCCAGATGTCATCATTCACTCGAGCAAAATTCCCTGTAATGGAAAGAAAGTTCTTCTTGAAGATCTCGTAACGAGCGGTCAAAGCAGTCCTTAAAAATGCTGATTCGTTCAGTTCGGAGAACCCATAACCGTAAAACGGGACAAACGTGTTGATGTAATTCTCATTGTATCCCCCCAGGTGATAGTCGAGTACTTCATTTTCATTGTTGCCCAGTGTGACCCCGGCCTCGGAGATCAGGTGCAGGGTAAACTTCTTCCAAAAAGTCTGAGCGATACCAAGTCTTCCATATAATTGAGAGAACGGGTCAAAATTGTCGTTGTAATCGCTCGAATATCCGTACAGTATATAGTCGGTGTTAAAGTAGAAGCCTTTTTTAGGAAAAACCTTGCTGTCGTAGGTGTCGAGTGTCACCTTGCCAAATAAGTTTACGTAATGACTCTTGTCAAAGAAGACTCGGTTGATCTCATCGTTTACGATCTCATCGGTATGCACATTGAGAAACTTGTGCTCCACCCCCACACCCAGAGCCCACCGGTCGCTGAATGTCGTTTGTAAATACAGGCGGGTTGTAAAATCGAAATAGTCGATAGGCACCTTGAAACCAGATTCCAAGGGGTCACTTCGAACCGGCTGAGGCAAAGCGCTCGAGACCACATCAGCTTTAAAGGAATTGAATCTTGTGTTGATTCCAAAACTCCAGTTGAATCCGTTGTCGAGAAAGTAGTCAATGTCATATCGTAGGTTGTCTCCGATGACAAAATCCGCTGAAATAAAGTCGTTCTTGAAAAGGAGATGGCGCGTCGTGAAATTCACCAGGACACCGGTTTTGTAAAGATCATCATAATGGGCGCCGAACTGTATCTTGCTTAGTCCCTTGGTTTCGGTGATCTCAAATTCGACTCTAACGCCCTTTTCCAAGGGAATCAACCTGTAAAAGACACTTTCAAAATTGCCCGTTGCAGTGAGTTTGTCAATGCCTTTCATGAATTCCTCACGATTCACTTGCTCACCTTCTTCCAAACCGAGTTTCTTGATGCAGTATTGATCCGTGAAGCTCCTGTTGCCGCGTATCGAGATCTCCTGGATGAGCAGATCGTGGATTGCAGGGTAGTTTTCGATGGTTCTTTTAGGTCCTGCGCGTTTTTGGCGCTCAGCCAGGTCGATCAATTCCTTTTTCATCTTATTCGCGGCTTCTTCACCTCTGACAATGATCTCCTGCCCCTCCTCAAAGGAAAAAGTATTATAATCATCCAGTTCAGGTCGAATATAGATGTCGCACTGCTCAATCTTGGAATCCCATTGCTCATACATCTGGAAACCGGCGATCTGCATCAGGATCTCAGGCAGGCTATTGATGTTCTCGATGTCACGCAGTCCCCCTGAAACGTTAACTCCAATGATTATGTCTACACCCTTATCTTTCATTTTCTCCACAGGAAAATTATCCACCAGCCCTCCGTCGACAAGAACCTGGTCTCCGATGCGAACAGGCGTCAAAAGACCGGGGTAGGAGCCGCTCGCCCGTATGGCCTCGGGGAGGAACCCGTGGTCCAAAACGATTTCTTCACCAGTCTCCAGGTTGGTTCCGATACAAAAGAAGGGAATGGGCAGCTTGCTGAAATCCTCAGTGGCATGGACGTGCTCCGTGAGTTGAGAAAAGACGTTGAAGGCGCTTTGCCCTCTGGAGACAGCCGATGGCAGTTCGATTTTTCCACTTACCAGGGGCAGCGAAATGGCGTATTTTGCATCATTCTCCTTTTGGTAAAAAGAGGATACGTCTCTTGGCAACTGATCCCGTACCAATCCGTTCAGGTCATAGACGCGAAGCACCGAATCGAGCTCCCGGGCATTGTAACCCGACGCGTATAGTCCTCCCACGATTGCTCCCATGCTGGTTCCCGCAACATAGTCCACCTCGATGCCAGCTTCCTCCAGGACCTTGAGTACCCCAACGTGAGCGAATCCTTTAGCTCCTCCCCCACTCAATACCAAACCCACCGTCAGATCCTCCTTCTGATCAGGATCTTTTTGACCGATGACCAGAGCAGAAACTAACAATGCAATGAGAAGGAAGCAATTTTTCACGATTCGGGCTTGTTGTTTTTTTCAGCTTGAAAATGGGTGGTTATCCGAAGAGCCTTGTCCCTACCTATAAGTTGCTCCAAATCGTCAAACGTTGCATTTTTTATTCGTTTTAAGGATTTGAATTTCTTCAAAAGGCTGACAACCGTCTTTTCACCTATGCCGGGAATCTGGGTCATTTCAGTTTGGAGGGCGCTTTTGCTTCGTTTGTTTCTGTGGTGATTGATCCCGAAACGGTGAGCCTCGTTGCGCAATTGCTGAATGATCTTGAGGGTTTCCGACTTCTTGTCGAGGTAGAGCGGTATCGGGTCCTCCGGGTAGTAGATCTCCTCGAGTCTCTTTGCGATTCCGATTATGGCTATCTTTCCGCGCAAACCGAGCACATCGAGGCTTTTTACGGCAGATGAGAGCTGTCCCTTACCCCCGTCTATCACTACGAGCTGAGGCAAGTCCTTGTCTTCCTCCAACAATCGCTTGTACCGCCGGTGAACGACCTCCTCCATGGAGGAATAGTCATCCGGGCCCACTACTGTCTTGATATTGAAATGCCTGTATTCGCTTTTAGCGGCTTTCCCATCTTTGAAAACCACACAGGCCGCCACCGGATTGGTCCCCTGGATATTCGAATTGTCAAAGCACTCTATGTGCCTTGGTTCCTCGGTGAGTCGAAGATCCTTTTGCATTTGCTGCATGATCCGGCGGGTATGACGGTCGGGATCCACAATCTGTATCTGTTTGAGACGTTCGAGTCTAAAGTATTTTGCGTTGCGCGTTGAAAGCTCCACGATACGCTTCTTGTCGCCTTGCTTGGGCACCGTCACTTTGATATCATCTCCCAGGTCAATTCTGAACGGCACATAGATTTCCCGCGAGGTTGATCTGAACCGTTCACGCAGCTCCACTACAGATAATTCCAGCAGGGACTGATCCGATTCGTCGAGTTTCTTTTTGATCTCCACTGTATGAGACTGTATGATCGCCCCGTTGGCCATTTTTAAAAAATTGACATAGGCATAGGTCCGATCAGATACGATGCTGTAAACGTCGACATTGTTGATCGAAGGATGCACTACCGTGGAACGCGCCTGGTAACTCGACAAAAGCTCAATCTTTTCCTTGATCTTTTGGGCCTCTTCGAATTCAGCTCTCTCAGCAAACTCCATCATCAGTTTCTCGAAGCGCTTGAGTGACGACTTGAAGTTCCCTTTGATGATATTTCTTATCTCGCGGATGTCCGCCAGGTACTCTCTCTCTTCCTGCATCCCTTCACATGCACCCTTGCAATTCTTGATGTGGTACTCCAGGCAGACCTTGTATTTTCCGCTTTGGATGTTCTCCTCGCTCAGGTTGTAAGCACATGTCCTTAGGGGATAGAGCTCCTTGATAAGGGCCAGCAAAGCCCTGGCTGTTTTTACCGAGGTGTAGGGACCGAAGTACTCGCTGCCGTCCTTCCAGATATTACGGGTCATGAATACCCGTGGAAAGGCTTCTTTCTTGATGCAGATCCAGGGATAGGACTTATCGTCCTTGAGTAAAACATTATACTTGGGCTGGTACTTCTTGATCAGGTTGTTCTCCAGCAGCAGGGCGTCGGTCTCGGTCTTGACCACAATGTGCTCGATCCGGGCAATCTTCGAGACGAGAACGCGAGTCTTGCCGTTTTCATGGGTCTTGGTGAAGTAGGACGAAACCCGTTTTTTCAGGTTCTTGGCCTTGCCCACGTAGAGGATTTTGTCCTCCCGGTCGTAATACTGATAGACTCCGGGGGAATTCGGCAATGAACGTATTTGAATATCCAGTTCCAACACAATTCAATACTTATCGAAGCAAAAATTCCGTCCCTGAAAACGGTTTATTATTCTTAATTTTGTGCTCACTTTTCGCGTTAAAAATACGCTTTTAAAAGCAAGCAGATGAAATATTGGAAAAAACTTCCCCACCGGGAGTTACAGGAGAGAATTGAAAAAGCACTGGAGGAAAATGTGGACTTTGAAAGGGATGTGTCCCTGGGATATCCCGCCTCCAAACTCGACGACAAGGTATTCTATAGCGACGCTCCTTTTCTCAAGGATGCACCTACTTTGAAAACCTATGTCGCCAATCCGAATCACATTGGCTGCCATACGTATGGAACTTCCGAAAAGGCCTTCAGCGGCACCCAGGAAATCGAACGGGAAGTGCTCCGCGTGCTGGCCGTGGATTTCTTTAAAATGGAAGATGAGCAGTTCGATGGATACATCGCTACAGGGGGAACGGAAGCAAACATCCAAGCCATGTGGGTTTTCAGAAACTATTTCAGGCGCAAGTTTGGAGCGCGAAACGAAGAGATCTGCATTCTCGCCTCTGAAGACACGCACTATTCCATTCCGAAGGGCTCAAATGTTCTCAGCATAGATCTCTACCCGGCGCCTGTGAACTTCGACAATCGCGAAGTGGATCCCGAGGCCCTGGACAAGGTCATCGATCAGGCTGTAAAAGATGGTAAAAAACACTTCATCGTGGTTGCCAACATGGCCACCACCATGTTTGGTTCGGTTGACGATCCGGACATCTATACCGAGGCCCTCGAAAGACTGGGCTTGAATTATAAACTGCATATCGACGGGGCTTATGGAGGATTCGTCTATCCTTTCAGCAACCTGCAGTCAAAGATCAATTTTTCAAATCCGAAAATCGATTCGATGACCATCGATGCGCACAAGATGCTGCAGGCCCCATACGGGACCGGCGTTTACATTTGCAGAAAGGGGCTCATCGAGAATGTCCTGACCAAAGAAGCGGAGTACGTCGAAGGAATGGACCTTACCTTGTGCGGCAGTCGCTCCGGCGCAAATGCCATTGCGGTCTACATGATACTCTTTACATATGGTCCCTATGGATGGTATGAGAAAATCAGCATCCTTCAGATGCGAACCGACTGGTTTTGCAAACAGCTCGATCAGTTGAAGGTGAAGTACTTCCGAAATGAGCACATGAACATCGTCACCATTGACTCTTCATCAATACCTGCGGAACTCGCCCTGAAATACGATCTGGTTCCCGAGCAGCACAATGAGAACAACAAATGGTACAAGGTGGTGATCATGGATCACGTCGAAATCGATGACCTCAAGAAGCTGGTGGATACCCTGAAGAAAACTGAAAAAAGTGATGCCTAGGCTTCAGGCTCGGCATTAGTGGAACTTGCCGCCTCAGACGAGGCGCTCTCAATCTCAGAGGCGAGGCTCGATACCTCAGAGCTCTCAGCCTTCTTGGGAAAGATCGACTTGTTGAAGACAATTAATAGACCTACACCTGTGCTTATGGCAGTATCCGCAATGTTGAATACCGGATCGAAAAAGGTCAGGTGCCTGTTTTCAAAAATGGAGAAGCGATTGCCTCCTACCAGGGGCAGCCATTCAGGGAAGTTGAATCCGAGGCCAGGCACCCAATCGGGCAGCATGGTATCAATGATCGGAAAGTAGAGCATGTCGACCACTTTGCCGTAAAACAAGTCTTCGTATCCTCCTTCAGGAGGTAAAAAGGTA
>JAUIKV010000168.1 GCA_030430615.1 Bacteroidia bacterium | reverse complement strand
TTGGATTGGGATTGGGCATAGAAGATGGGAATGAGTAGGTAAGTGATACAGGAGTGGACTCTTCCATGATGAAACCAAAAGTCATCGACCAGACTTCCATTTTCATGGAAAACCTCAGTAATTTGAAAGGATGAGGGTCGTCCACTGAGGTACGCGCTTCAGGTGACCTTTGATCAATTTCACGGCATCAATGCGGAGGGCCAAAAGGGGCAACGTCCGACTGGGTGGGGTTTCCGCTCAGAAGTTGGAGAATGAACCACCCCCTCCAGGTGCCCATACACATCGGCTACCACAGCATTGATGAAAACATTGAGCACAGATGGAAGAAGAGGGAAGGGCAGAGGAACGTCACAGAGAGTCTTACTGAGGATAGGAGCTCAAAAAAATGTAGCTGAGGTTCTCGCAGCGGGATAGGATCCGGAAAGAGACGTGAATATCGTCTATGCCCAGGGCGAATGGTGAACGTCTGAATAGAAAGGGGTAGTGAAAGGGAACATTTTTCAACTATTCCTAATTTTAAACCCACAAAAAAGAGGAGATCGAACATGGAAAAAGGAGATTTGGTGAGAAAAGACATGCTTTACAAAATTTTCATGATAAGGTTTTCGATCCTTATGTTGGGGAGCCTACTGTTTCTTCCGAATATTAATCCAGCTCCTGCTTTTAGTGCCGAACAGATTCAGGAAGATGCCCTGAGTATTCTGTTTAAGGCCAATGGCCAATTAGACGTGGCCATAAAATACGGGGAACTGGCCCTTTCCCCAAATCAGCCGGGATCGGGGTGGCATCGAGAAAATGTCCAGAGGGCCATGAATGTGTTATCAGGCAAGGGAGGCCCTGACTTTGACGAGAAGGTGGAGAATCCCGGAGACGGGCATGGGGCCATCAACTATTTGAAGGAGGCTCATGAGGCCTTAAAGGGCTGCCGACCTATTAATGCCTGCGATGCGATCCATAGCTCCCTTATCTATATTGAGGAGGCTTTAAAGCATGGCAAGGAAGCATTGAAAACCGGGCATCGACGAGGTATTTCGGAACGGCAAATACGGATATTTGGAGCAATGCTTGAGGCCGCCCGGGGCAATCGGAATACTGAATCTCCTATGCTGGGAGCCTTGTCTTATGCCATCCGGGTTGTCGAAATGGACAAATATAGCAAGACGGGATCCTCCTAACGAAGTGGACTCACGCTGAAAGTGGGCGACATCTTTGCCTAAGAGATGCTTGCCGGGGTTTGGTATGTAGGCAATCAGAGAATATAACCTGTCAGTGGGACATGGTGCAGGGATTCAAGCAAGGACTGTTTAAGATGGCTGAACCGGATCCGATTTCTGGAATTCACAAAGCATGGACTTTGTTAATGGGTTAGGGCCTTCACTACGACCCTGGCAATCGGCAGATGGCTTTGATGTCAAGAACTGAGTCAGAGAAAAATAGTCCCTTGAATCGAGGTTCGTCTCTGTGTTCCTGGCGCCCGCAGTGAGGGATTTTCCGCCGCCCGCGGCCCTGCCTCGGGCGCCAATTCTGATGTCCTCATCTCCACAGAAGACATCACTGAGAAGGGTTCGGGCTGCACGTTTGCTGTGGCGGGGGTCTCATTATCTTTCACTCAAAGTCTCACGTTCGATTCCGAAGTTGAGGGTTCGCGTAATTCAGAAGTATCAAGCCCACAAGTCAGGAAGTTTTTTTACGTGACCGTGAGATTGATGAATCAAACCTGGGAAAGGAAAGCCATCATGGCCGAAGAAATTGTCCATCATACTTTATACACCGGTTGGCGCGAACTGCATGAATTCCCGGGCACGGGAGAAGTCAAAATTCTTCGTGAAGAGTCCAATCGTGGGGCCAAAACCATCGTGGTTCGATTGCCGGCAGGCGGCCAGATCCTCCCTCATAACCATCTAGGAGTGGTCCAACATTTTGTGATCGAGGGGCAATATGAGACTCAAGGAAAAACCTTTGAGACCGGCCCTTATCGCCTTTTTCCCACAAACGCGGAAGTCGCCAAAATTTCCACCAAAAATGGCGTGACCATTATGATGATTTATGACCCGGTAGAATCAGAGCCCAAAAATTGATTGACCCGCTCAAGAGATTGATTGAGAGGGATAGAGGGATGGTTCAACTCGATGATCAGGAGGAGTTTGCGCTGAAGGGGTTCTGGGAAACTCTCGAAGAACAACGTCTTAACCCTAAGCCAAAGGTCAACCAGGCCTCGTATTTACCGAGGCCTTGAAGGTCAGATAATCGTACCTGTCTTTCTTCAAGGCACATCCCCTTCTTTGAGCCTAGCCCTGTTGATGGGGCGAAAAGCAGACCAGATCTACAAGCAAACAGCTTGTCGATTCGTTTTGCCCCAATCTCTGGAGAACGATGCTCAAATGGGGAAATACGTTTGGGTAGAAAATGCGTGGAAACAAATAACGTAAGAAATTTTTCTGGATATCTCCCGCGAGAAGAATAAAAACCGGGGATCGGTATTGGGAAAATACAATAATAATTGAAGGTAGAAGCCTATTTTTAACTTATCTCCAACCGGGTTCTATGCCTGGCATCAGTTTTGGGAACACATTGATTTATTCACTCGGATTCCCCTCGAAATATTCTGAACGATATGGAAAGGTCTTCGAACTATAGGGCGCATTTTCAATTTGTTGAAGGGAATCAGAATGAACGTATGCACTGTGCTGGATGAAATTGAAAGATTGGCGGGTGGATGGCAAATCTGCCCCATTGTGAAAGAACTGAGCGAGTTCGTAATTATGTCACTATTCGTGTCTTGATCCAAGACTTAGAAGAATTGGACACCAAAGAGAGCGATAGTCATCATCCTCATGGGCCACTTCAGCAATTAAAGCAGAGCTGTAAAAGCCTTGCAGGGTTAGGGGAGGAAAATTCTTCACCGGAAAAACAGGCGTATTCTGAGGCGAGAGTAGCCCTTAAGGCGCTACGGACACAATTCGGATTAGCAAAGTAATAATTAGGAAGGGTTTCATTTTCCAATGATATGAAATTACTCCAAGGGGCAATTGAAATGGATATTGTTGCTAGGAGTATCCGGAAGAATCCATTTGTTCTTGAAAGGGTGACGTTGGAAATCGCCCAGCCGGAATGGAATTATTTTCGATTTAATAGAACATCGCCACGACCCGACTACACCACTAGAAGAGTGAAAGAGGTTCAATTTCAATGATGCAAAGCCATGAATACACATCAATGACCGAAGCCCTCAAGGAGCTTAAGGGGCGAGGTTTCACGACGAATTTCGAGTTTCTGAACACTACCTTTTGCGCCGTTGACAGTGGGAGAATCTTCAAAGCCGAGGAGCTTTCTATTCTGGAGCATCATCGCATTGAAGGAGTCAGCGATCCAGATGATGAGTCTATTGTCTATGCGATTGAAACCAGCGATGAAATACGTGGAGCCATTGCTGATGCCTATGGTGTCTATTCCAATCCCGAGCTTGAAGTCTTTATGGAAAAGGTCAAAATGTGCGAAGAACAATGATCTAGCTGTTAGAGAAGATAGCCTTGCCCACAATAATCAATGAATCGAAGAACGGTTGGTAGGTGAGGACTGCAGGGCTGAGCTGATCTCTTAAGGCTAAGGGATATAAGGATGAAAGGAATTGTCAGACAATAACGTGACATGATGGGTACTCACTTTTCTACAGCGCTGGGTGCCAGCATACTCGCTGGTCTCGTCACGACGATTGGCATCTATGTCATTCGGCATTTTGAGGCATGGGGTCGGAAGAATACCACCTATTTTTCGTGTTTTGCCGCTGGGGTCCTGATCTCCGTCTCGTTCTTACATATCATCCCCAAATCATTCGAGATGAATATTCATGCGCCATGGTACCTTCTTGGTGGCTATTTGGCCTTGCATTTTTTCAACCGATTCATCACGGTGTTTGTGTGCGATAAAAACCCTGATTCGGCAATAGGCCTCGTCCCCTTGTTAGGAATCGGCTTTCACTCTCTCATTGATGGGGTCGTTTATTCCATTACTTTTAGTGTCAGTATTTTTACTGGTGTTGTAGCGGCCATTGGGATGGTTCTTCATGAGTTCCCAGAGGGGATCGTGACCTATATACTCCTCATTCGCGGGGGATATTCCCAGAAACGATCCACGATCCTGGCCTTTTTGGCTGCAGCCCTGACGACACCCTTGGGAACCCTTATTTCCTTTCCCATGATTAGCCAAATAGAAAAGCCGATACTCGGCGCTATGTTATCGGTTTCGGCCGGCGCTTTGGTCTATGTCGGAGCCACTCACCTGCTCCCGCATGCGGAACACGAACCACAAAAATATAGCCTGGTTGCGCTGCTAGGAGGGATTCTTGTTGCCGTCGGCATTGTTTTGAGTAAGGGCTAGTTTTCCTCTCAGGGAGTGTTGAATAATAAGGATGTTCAAGGGCAAATTTGCCCAGGATGAGATTACTCATCAAGGCTCCGGGTCGGTTCAAAAAGCATGCCCTGAGTCTTCCTGAAGGGTCCGTCCAGTCCTGCCCTGAGTCATGTCGAAGGGAAGGCCGCGGCCGTTTTTACGCGCGGAGCGTACGCGTAGTACGTGAGCACGGAAAAATGGCGAGAACGCCGCTGGCGGCTTTTTTCAACAGACCCTCTCACGAAATGAGATCTTGGTAGAAAAGGCATAGGATGACGGCACACCTTGAGAAGCAAGGAGGAACGTTTGAAAAACTCAAGCTACTCCTATGCGAAAACCCTCTCTCCTCTTGATGGATCCATTGACGCGGCCCAGGCAAACCGTGCGGCACAGTTAATTTTATACAGATCCGTAAATCGAACCATTACGTCCGCTCATTAGCGAGCGTTTGGGGGTCCCTCAACAATGAGTTGATCTCAATGCCAGTTCCGAGTTGATCCTGCGCCAGTTTTTTGATCGGCTGGGGTAGCAAGTTCATCTCCTCACACCCTCTTACGGGCTTCCGGAAATCGCCAAACGCTACACAGAGACTTTACTTTTTCGCAGAGCATGATTTTGGATTTGAATTGGCCAATCTTGAAATTCCCAAGGACACAACCCTCGTGGTCTTGTCAATCCTATCAATCTCAACAGCCCTCCAGATTTGTTATCAGTCCGAATAGCCATAGCATTCGAGTTTTCTCTCCTCGTCAAATTTCAAATTACTGATCAGGTCACTAAATGGTTCGTAGTAATATAAGACGCCGACATTCAGATATTATTCGACCCTTCCATCCTTTTCCGTCATTCCCTCATGGTCGTTAGCGGGAATCCATTTTGTCCAGTCCGGATGGATACCCGCCTAATACTTCGGGTATGACAGAACGGATCCAGGTTTTGTGTATGAGGCTTGACGGGCCTCTACGCACTATTTCCTCAGAGAATGAACAATATGATTAAAAAAAGTCTGCACATTGTTATGACATACTCTCTTGGCAAACGTGGTTTGGAAGTATTCGCGCCGACCCGAGAAAAAGAAATGTTTCCATGTCTGCCTACCATCTGATGAATGTCGTCTTATTCCGGCAACGAGGGAAATTCGAAAGGAATTTCTTCTCCTTTGAGCGCATGTAAGAAGGCCAGAAGCTCACCCTTTTCTGCTTTCGTCAACGCGAGAGGTTTCATGAGGGAGTGTTTGTTCGCATCGTCTCCCCCGCCGTTGTCTAAGAAGTCGATCACTTCTTCCAGCGTTTTGAATGCACCATCATGCATGTAGGGTGTGGTTTCGGTGATACTTCGAAGGGTTGGAGTTTTAAACGCCCGTTTGTCTTTTTCTAAATGCGTCACTTTGTACCGCCCCAGGTCCTTCTTCTGGGGCCCAACTTGTGGCACGCCAAGATTGTAAAACCGGTTATCCGTAAAGTTGGGGCCGTTATGACAGAGGATGCATCGCGCTTTCCCCTTAAAAAGCACCATGCCTTTCACTGCGGCTTCACTCATCTGATTGAACTTGCCAAGATTCAAGACTTGGACGCGGAGCAAGCTGATCGCCTTTTAGATACCGTCCTGAAAAATAAGATGACGC
>JAUIKV010000167.1 GCA_030430615.1 Bacteroidia bacterium | reverse complement strand
GCCGAGGAAGGCATACCAATATTGAAGTCGCTGGTCTTGTTTGACCAGGAGGATGCTCATACGCATTACAGAAATGATGAATTCATCTGCGGTGAAAAGATTTTGGTCTGTCCGGTCGCCGAACCCAATGCAAAGGGACGGCGCATGTTTTTCCCAAGAGGGCAATGGTACAGCATATGGGATCACGAGCTAATCGAAGGTGGAGAAGAGATGTGGGTCGACGCCGACCTAGACTCCATGCCGGTCTATGTTAAGGCAGGAGCGGCCATTCCAAAGTATCCTGTGCAGCAATATGTGGGAGAAAAGGTTGTTGAGCAGCTGGAACTAGACATCTATTACAAGAAGGGCAAAGAGAAATCACAGGTTTATGAAGATGCCCACGACGGCTATGATTACAAAAAAGGGCGTTACAGCCTGAGGGACTTCACTGTAATTGGAAACGGTAATATCGTGACCATTCAGCAATTTAAATCCGGGAAGTTTAAAACTTCCTATGAGACGATCAAGATCAAACTGATCGGGATACCTTTCCCGATCGGAAAGGTTCTCGTTCATGATGAGATGTCGGATCCTTCACCAGTAAACATAGGTGCGGACAATACAATCATTGTGTCGAAAGAGTTCAGCAAAATCCAGATCATGGCCAAAAAGACCCGATCCAGGATCAAAAAACAAAAAAAGAGTTGATTTAATCAATCAACTCTTTTCTGGCATAATTTGAGTTAGGCTGAATCTGTTTAATCTTCTTCTTTCTCGGCTGTTTTCTTCTCGATCAACGCATTGGCGATCAGGAACCCTCCACCGAAGAGAAAGATCATTGATGGGAAAGCAACTTCCTCATCCAGGGTTGTATAAGAGGCCAGTAGCGAGCCGACGAGCACGCCGATGCCAATTCCCACAGCCAACATCCCTATTTTCAAGGTGTAATTGGTTCTATTGGACTTTTTGACGGCCCAAAGCGAGGCGTCTGCACCTTTGTCGATCAGAGCCAGTCTTTCTTTGTTTCTTGTGGTCAACCATACGTAGACCATCCCGAAAATTGATGCAAATACTGTTAATGGTACTAAAATTCCTTCCATGACTTTCGTTTTAAATTGTTGTTCTGTTCAAAGTTTATTCTGTGTTTGGTAATTAAGACAACACGGTATGAAATCAGGTTACAGATTTTTCTAAAAAAAAATATTGAGCTAACTTGTAACCTGAGAGAATGTCTTGTAGTCCTAATTAAGGAACCATGGAAGCAAAAACGGATCAGTTTTACATAGATAGGGTACTTCAGGGAGACAGCAATGCCTTCGCCTTCCTGATCAACCGATACAAGGATATGGTGTTTACCCTCGGGCTGAAGATCGTCAAGAACCGGGAAGACGCAGAAGAAGTTGCCCAGGACAGCTTTCTTAAGGCCTATCAGAAACTGGAAGGATTCAAGGGAGAGTCCAAGTTCTCGACCTGGCTCTATACGATCGTATACCGAAGTGCATTGACCAAGGTGCGGAAAAAGAAGCTTGAAACCACCGATATTGACTCCTACGTGCTGGACAATCACAAAGATGGCCAGGATTTTCCGCAGCTGGAGGCGATAAAAAACGGAGAGCAGCAGAAATACGTAAGGGAGGCCATCGACAATCTCGGAGAAGTTGATTCCCTATTGATCACTTTGTTTTATCTGCATGATAATTCGATCGAGGAGATCCAGGAGATCACAGAAATGAGTCAATCGAATGTCAAGGTTCGTTTGTTCAGGGCAAGAAAGAGACTTTACAAAGAATTATCCTTGTTGCTCAAGGAAGAAGTAAAGACAATATTATGAAAGAAGATAAGAACATAGATAAATTGATTCGCCACAGCCTCAGGGTTGAAAAGGGTCCGGAGGATCTGGCCGATAAAATTATGGGTAAGATAGAAGCGGCAGAGCACATTGAGGAGAAGGCCCTCAGGAGCCTTTTGGGCAAGCACGTAATTGAGAGCCCATCCGAAGACTTCGCATCCAAGGTAATGTCTCAAATTGAAGCTGCCACTGCATCGGAGTCGGCATCGACAGTTGACTCTGAGCCTACCATCATCACAAACCCGGTGATCATCGGTAAAAAAGCATGGATGATTATAGCTGCTGCTTTTTTCGGATTTGTGATCTATGTGCTTCAAACAGGATCTGAAAGTGAAACCACGCCCAATATCTACGAGGGTTTTGTGAGTAAAACAGGAGAATTCTTCAGTCAAATGAGCGGCTCATTCTCTTATAAGCTTCCGGAGCTCCTAACAAATCCCCTTTTCGCAATCAGTCTGTTTGCCCTCAGTATTTTGCTCCTTCTTGAGCACTTTCTCAGGTACAACAGGATCAGTGTCATTCGGCAATAGAAGATCAAATTAATTTTTTGAAAATCGTTTGTTGAAAATGTAAAAACGATTATATTTGCACACCTCAAAACAAAATGAGATTCCTCCTTAGCTCAGTTGGTTAGAGCATCTGACTGTTAATCAGAGGGTCCTTGGTTCGAGCCCAAGAGGAGGAGCAGAAAACACTTACGAAAGTAAGTGTTTTTTTTTGCCCTTTGGTCTCTCCCAAGTCCAGGCGCCGTCTCACTCTTTCGCTAAAAACATCCACAGGATGTTTTTTTAACGCTCGGCTGGGTTCGAGCCCAAGAGGAGGAGCTTTATAAATGAAAGGGTTACAGAAATGTAACCCTTTTTATTTTGTCCATTGTTACACACTTGTTTTAGTTCGATCAGAAGGCATAAAGGATTTAGAAATCAATTCCTTATGTTTTTATTAGTATCTTTAGTAGTGACTACAAGCTACCTTTTGAACCCAAGTGAAAATAAAAGAATACATAGCAGAACTCAAAAGACGTAATGTATTCAGGCCGGCCATAGCCTACCTAGTCGTGGCATGGTTAATTGTTCAGGTTGCTGATATCGTTCTTTCAACTTTTGATGCGCCATCTTATGTCATGAAAACCCTGATGGTTGTATTGATTATCGGTTTTCCTCTGAATCTGATTTTTACCTGGGTTTATGATATCACCCCCAGGGGTATCAAGAAAACTAAAGAGGCCGAAACGGTCGAGTCGGTTCGGTCGAATTCCAGCGTCTTGACCAAAAAAAATAATAGAAAATTGGCCGTGCTGCCCTTTCGCAATCTCGGTACTGCAGAGGACAGCGATTATTTCAGTGATGGCCTAACAGAAGAGATCATTATTCGCTTGTCAGGAATAAGGGATCTTGAAATTGCGTCTCGCAACACTTCCATGCAATACAAAGACTCCCAGTTGGATGTGGTCTCGTTGGGTCGTGAATTGAACGCGAGATATCTTCTGCATGGGGCCGTGCGAAGGAACAATGGTGATCTTAGAATATCAACTGAGTTGATCGATGCAAAGAACGATGCCGAACTTTGGGCTGAGATTTACAGTGGCAAAATGGCTGATGTCTTTGAGATCCAGGAAAAGGTGTCTAAGCAAATTGTGGAGTCATTGCAATTGACGATCAGCCAAAAAGAAAAAGCGGCGCTCAAGAGAAGTAGCACTATGAATAGTGAAGCCTTTGATGCTTATCTGAGAGCACGCGAATTTCTTTTTCGTTACACCAAAAGTTACCTGCTGCTGTCTGCAGACCTTTTTCAAAAGGCCTTGGATCTTGACCCAAAATATGCGGCTGCTTACGCTGGAATGAGTGAGGCCTATGCCATGTTGTACGAAACTCATGATAAAGTACCGATGTGGCTTGAACGAGCCGAACAATCAGCTCTGAAGGCACTAATCTATGATCCGGGATCCTCCGAGGCCTACAGCGCTCTTGGACTTGTTTACTACAACAGAAATTCATTGGACGAAGCCTTGTTATCAGCTCAAAAGGCGATTTCATTCGATCCTGACAATTTTTTTGCGTATTGGATAAGAGGAAGGCTTTATAGAATGCAGGATAGAGACTCCGAAGCCGTGATTGATTTTAATAGAGTGTTAGAACTGAATCCTGACTTCCATTCAGCATATGGCGATTTGCAAATGTCCTATGAGAAACTGAAGGACAAGGAAATGCTGGAGGATACCATTCAGAGAGCGGCATTGTTCTATCCCAACTATTTGCTGCACGAACCTGAGGATGCCCGGGCTCATCAATTTTATGCCTTTACCCTACAGAGACTAGGTCGCAGAAAGGAAGCTGAAGAGGAAATGCGCAAAGGGACCGAAATAAACCCGAACGACCTGATCATTATGTATAATGCGGCATGTTTTTATGCATTAATAGGCGATAAAGTCAATTCAATTCGACATCTCAAAAGAGCCATAGATAATGGGTTCAGGAATTTCGAATACATAAAACACGATCCTGACCTTTATTGCCTAAAAGAGGAGCCCGATTTTATTGCGTTATTTCAAGAGGAATAAAGCCGGTATCAGGCATTTCCTTGTGGATCAATTTGTAAATAGTGATTATGAAAGCAGCTGTATATGAGAAATTTCAAGGGCCTATAAATGTTCGGCATGTGGATGACCCTGAACCAAAGGACCACGGAGTTGTCATTTCAGTTAAAGCCACAGGACTTTGCCGCAGTGACTGGCATGGATGGATGGGTCATGATGCTGATATTGAATTGCCTCATGTTCCGGGGCATGAATTTGCCGGAACCATAGAACTTGCTGGGAAAGATGTTAAAAATTTTAAACCAGGAGACAGGGTTACCACACCCTTTGTATGTGGATGCGGGAGATGTGAACAGTGTTTGTCAGGAAATCATCAGGTATGTGACCATCAGTCTCAACCCGGTTTTACGCATTGGGGCTCTTTTGCAGAGTATGTAGCGGTCGATTATGCCGACATCAACCTGGTGAAACTGCCTGACGAAATCAGTGATGTTACTGCCGCAGTTTTGGGTTGCAGGTTCATTACCTCGTTTAGAGCGGTAGTGGACCAGGGGAAAGTTTCAGGAGGTCAGTACGTGGCTGTGCATGGCTGTGGCGGTGTCGGGCTGTCAGCGATCATGATCGCACAGGCTTTGGGGGCTCAGGTCATAGCGATTGACATTAAAGAAGAATCATTGGAGCTTGCGAAGAATCTGGGAGCCATAGCAACAGTGAATGCGGCCCAGGATGGTGATATCATTGAACAGGTCAAAATGATAAGTCATGGCGGAGTTCATGTATCCATTGATGCCCTGGGAAGTGACATTACTTGTTATAACTCTGTATCGAATCTGAGAAAAAGGGGCAGGCACATTCAGGTTGGCCTGATGACAGGAGAACATGTAAACCCAAAGGTTCCCATGGATAAAGTAATAGCCGATGAGTTGGAAATCGTAGGAAGCCACGGGATGCAGGCATACAAATATCCTGCGATGCTCAAAATGATCACAAATGGCAAACTCCACCCTGATAAGCTGATAGAAAAGACTATTTCACTTCAAGAGGCAACGATTGCCTTGCCCGGGATGAATAATTTTGAGAATGTTGGAGTTTCAGTCATCACTTCATTTTGATTCAATTCACAGCTAACGTTATTCAACTGGAACAAATTTAACGATGCTGCCATTATCATTGGAGACGAAGAATACCCCATTGTCTCCTTCACATATTGATCGTACCCTATATCCCAAAGATATTTTTTCAACTTGTTGGTAAACCCCGTTTTCAGACCTCAATCTGAATATGGATTTGGATTTGAGCCCAGCAACCAGGATGTTTTTGAACCAACTGTTATGACTTCTGTCCTTCAATAAGATCAGATGAGAGGTTGCGATTGAAGGGTCCCAGTAGAATAAGGGTTTTTCATATCCTTCGTGAGACCGCCCACTGATGTCCGAACCATCGTAATTTATTCCGTACGATACCAATGGCCATCCATAGTTCAATCCTTTTTCGATCAAGTTTAGCTCATCCCCGCCTTTTGGGCCATGCTCGGTTGAAATCACCGACAAACTATACGGATCAAACACTAATCCCTGGGGATTTCTATGCCCATAGGAGTAAATGGTCTTTCTTGAATTTTCAGAATTGTAAAACGGATTGTCAAATGGCACGGATCCATCATAATTCAACC
>JAUIKV010000166.1 GCA_030430615.1 Bacteroidia bacterium | reverse complement strand
GGTTGCATACCCAAAAAGGAACAGCTGTCTTTCAAAAGATGGATATCTTCAAGGGCTGGATTTGGTATGCCTACAAAGACAATCCGGTCATCTGGCACAAGCTCACCCTTGAGCAAACGAACCAGATCATCGAGTTGAATAAAAAAAATAACAAAGTCAACAGTCTAGAGGAATTCTCGTCAGAGCATGAGTACGAGAAAGAAGTGGAATCCGTGTTCACCGATGTCGTAGGGCAGGACAGCCTTACGCGTTTTGACAAACCCAAGAAGAGTCGTAGAAGAAAAAAAGGCCGGGGAAATCCCAAAGGGAAGTTCAGGAGCTCAGGTCGCAAGCCTCAACAAAAGAAGAATTGAGAAGCAGTGTATATGAAAGAGAATAGCAGAGTATTGGCAAATGTCCTGTTGCTGGCTTTTGGCATCGTTTTTCTGAATTCCTGCAAGAGACAGGTCGTCTACAACCAGTTTCAGCCGATCAAAGAAAATCGATGGCACAAAGACTCCCTGATCCATTTCACGATTCCCTCACAGGACACGGTTCAGAAAAACAACATCTACCTTACCTTGAGAAACAACAAGGAATACGAGTTCAGCAATCTCTTCTTGATCGTAGGCATTCGTTTCCCGAACAATTATCAAATCGTCGACACCCTGGAATACGAGATGACAACGCCTGAAGGTCGATTTCTGGGAACGGGCATTACAGATGTCAAGGAGAATAAACTCGAGTACAAGACAAATGTCACCTTTTCTCAGATAGGTGATTATGACCTCACCGTTCAACAGGCGATGCGAAAAACCAGAGAAGTTGACGGTTTAGAGTTTTTAAATGGCATCACGGACGTGGGTGTTCAAATTGAAAAGGCGGATTAATGACAAAGAAAGAACAACAGAAAGAAAAAAGAGGGGCCAGCAAATATACCCGATGGATCTGGAGAATATTCTTCGGAGGTCTCTTGTTTTCCATACTCATCTTCGGTCTCGCTGCACTGGGTGTTTTTGGAAAGCTTCCATCTTTCGAGGAATTGGAAAACCCCGAGAGCAACCTGGCTACAGAGGTTATTTCCATCGATGGGGAAACCCTGGGGAAATTCTATCGTGAGAACCGAACACCGGTGAAATTCTCAGAGCTTCCCGACAACCTCATCCAGGCGTTGGTTTCAACCGAGGATGAGCGTTTTTACGAGCATTCGGGAATCGATTTCAGGGGTACGGCACGTGCAGCTATCAAACTTGGTAGAGATGGGGGAGCAAGTACCATCACCCAGCAATTGGCCAAGATGCTTTTCACCAAACAGGCTTCTTCCAACATCATGAAGCGACTGATCCAAAAGGTTAAAGAATGGGTCATTTCCATTAGACTCGAGCAGCAATACACCAAAAATGAGATCATTACGATGTACCTGAACAAATACGATTTCGGTCACAACGCGGTTGGGATCCGATCGGCTGCGAGAATCCATTTTGGCAAGGAGCCCATGGAGCTAAACATCGAGGAGTCTGCCATGCTGGTGGGCATGTTGAAGAACTCCTCACTCTACAATCCCATGCGAAGACCTGAAATGGTAAAGGACAGAAGAAATGTGGTTTTCCTGCAGATGGAAAGAAACGAAGTCATTACCGAAAAAGAAAAGGATTCCCTTCAAATGCTTCCTTTAGAACTCGACATCAATCTTGAGGGCCACAGCGACGGAACTGCAACCTACTTCAGAGAGTATGTGCGTGAATTCATGAGGGGATGGATGAAGGACAATCCAAAGCCCAATGGAGAGAACTACAATATTTACAGGGATGGCCTGAAGATTTACGTCACCCTGGATTCACGCTTGCAGAAAAATGCCGAGGAAGCCATGGCAGAGCATATGGCCAATCTTCAAAGAGTCTTTTTGAAGCAACAGAAGAAAAACCCGACGGCTCCCTTTTACGATCTCGACGAGGATCAGATTAAAAATACCATGAAGGCCGCGATGAAGCGCAGCGACCGATGGAGAAAAATGAAGCAAAATGGGGCTTCTGACAAGGAGATCGAAGAGTCATTTTTCAAGGAGACACCGATGCGCGTCTTTTCCTGGAAAGGGGATATTGACACGATCATGACACCCTATGATTCGATCCGGTACAACAAATTCATCCTGCAGTCGGGTTTGCTCTCTACCGATCCGACAACGGGTCATGTGAAGGCCTGGGTGGGTGGAATAAATTACAAGCACTTCCAGTACGACCATGTGAAACAGGGACGTCGACAAGTAGGGTCTACCTTCAAGCCCTTTGTCTATGCCACTGCTATCAATCAGTTGGGTCTTTCGCCTTGCGACGAGTACCCGAACACCCCTTATACCATTCCGGCTGGAAAATATCACCTCGAAGAAGACTGGACTCCGAAAAACTCCAGTGAGAAATACGGAGGGCTCCTGTCTCTTAAAAACGCCCTGGCCAACTCGGTCAATGTGATCTCGGCCAACCTGATCGACCAGACAACTCCTCAGAATGTCGTGAAAATGGCTCGCAATCTCGGAATTGAGGCGGATCTGCTCGCTGTTCCTTCCATCGCCTTGGGAACCATTGACCTCAGCTTGTACGAGATGGTCGGCGCACTCAACACCTTTGCCAACAAAGGCATGTATGTCAAACCTATGATGATCCTGCGCATCGAAGATAAAAACGGGACCATTTTGGAGGAATTCAGCCCGGAAACGCGCGAGGTTCTGAGTGAGAGCATCGCATACGCAACAGTGAATCTCATGGAAGGTGTCGTGAAATACGGCTCCGGGATTCGGCTCCGAACCACAGGAGGAAAATACGTAGACAATATCGTCACTGGCTATCCTTACAAATTCAACAACCCGATCGCAGGAAAAACAGGAACAACCCAAAATCAATCGGATGGATGGTTCATTGGCATGGTGCCAAATCTTTCCTCAGGGGTCTGGGTTGGCGCCGAGGACCGCTCTGTCCATTTTGTTGACCTGACCCGTGGGCAGGGAGCCTCAATGGCCCTTCCAATCTGGGCTCTTTTCATGAAGAAGAACTACGCCGATGAATCACTCGGCATAAGCAAGGAGGAGTTTGAGCGACCCAAGGATCTCACCATCAACGTCGACTGTGACAAGGAGGTCGACCCGGAGGAAGACCAGTTGGTTCCGAAACCTGACCCCAATGAAGAAATAGAATTCTAATGAAACCTCTGCATTCCTGGCATCCGGATAACGAAGTGATTGAAAACAGCAATATCCACAGGATGATGCTGGAAAACGGTTTCAGTGACTACCCGGAGTTTTGGAAATGGTCAGCGACAGACAAACCGGAATTCTGGAGACAGACGCTTTCGAACCTGGGCATCCGCTTCGAGCGCAAATATGACAAGATTCTCGACCTTAGCTCGGGCGAGGAGCATGCGAAATGGATTCCTGGCGCCCGTCTGAACATCGTTGATTCCTGCTTCCAGAATGCCGATGACACCACGAGCGTTGTGTACCAGGAAGAAAACGGGACCCTGCAAAGGATCAGTCAAAAACAACTTCTTAAGCAGGTCAATCGCCTGGCTAATAGCCTCATCCTGGAAGGACTTCGTCCCGGTGATCGCATTGCCATCGACATGCCCATGACCCTGGAAGCCGTTTGCATATACCTGGGCGCCATCAAAGCGGGAATTGCAGTAGCGACCATAGCTGACAGCTTCACCCCCAACGAGATCGCGGTTCGCTTGCGAATTACCAAGCCTAAACTGCTTTTTACCCAGGACTTGCTTCATCGGGCTGGAAAGACTTTGCCCCTGTATGCCAAGGTACTCGAGGCACAACCCCCGAAAACCATAGTCATTCGCACCTCGCAGGAAGGCCCCGAACTTCGGGAAGGAGATCGGTACTTTTCTGATTTCCAGGTGGCAAATGATGAATTTGAGAGTCATATCTGCGATCCTCAAGAGGCTATCACCATACTTTTCTCATCAGGAACCACCGGAGAGCCCAAGGCGATTCCCTGGAATCACATAACGCCTGTCAAGGGGGCATCCGATGGGTATTATCACCATGACATCCATGCGAACGACGTCGTCTGCTGGCCCACGAATCTGGGCTGGATGATGGGGCCCTGGCTCATTTTCGCCGCACTGATCAACAAAGCCACAATCGCATTGTATTACGGTGCCCCAATGGGAGAGGGTTTCGGTCGTTTCGTCCAGGATGCCCGGGTTACCATGCTGGGAGTTGTGCCGAGCATCGTTCGCCAATGGAAAATTACGGGCTGCAATGAAGCCTTTGACTGGAGCGGAATCAAGTGTTTCAGTTCGACCGGCGAAGCCTCCAACCCCGAGGAAATGACCTACCTGATGAAATTGGCGGGTAATAAACCTGTCATCGAGTACTGCGGGGGTACAGAAATTGGGGGAGGTTACGTGACAAGCACAGTGGTTCAGACCAATATCCCAAGTACTTTTTCTTCGCAGGCCCTCGGTGGAGAGTTCGTGCTGCTCGATGAGAATGAGCAACCAGCTGATGCCGGGGAGATGTTTTTGATCCCGCCTATTCCCGGGCTCTCTTCGGAACTGCTCAACCGGGATCATCACGAGGTTTATTTCAAGGGAAATCCCCGGTATCGGGGTATTCAGCTACGCAGGCACGGAGACGAGCTCATTCGACTGGAAAATGGCTATTACAGGGCACAGGGAAGGTCGGATGACGCCATGAATCTAGGAGGCATCAAGGTGTCCTCTGTTCAGATCGAAGAAGTGATCAACAAGCTGGAATTTGTAAAAGAATCTGCGGCAATTGCCGTATCCCCCGAAGAAGGTGGTCCAAGCGTGCTTGTCATTTATGCGGTCTGCCTGCCTTCCAATGAAACGGCGGAAAACAAACTCAGGCTGACACAATCCATTGTCAAAAAGCGGCTGAATCCGCTTTTCAAGGTGCATGAACTGATTGAAATCGACAAGCTGCCCAGAACAGCCTCGGGCAAAGTCATGCGACGCGAATTGAGAAAATCCCACGAAAAACAGAACTAACAGATTTATCAGAAACAACAGAAGATGAAAATTCTTTCCTATAACGTAAACGGCATTCGTGCCGCTTTGAAAAAGGGTTTTATGGACTGGCTTCAAGCGGCTGACCCCGACGTGCTGTGCATCCAGGAGACCAAGGCCCACCCGGAACAACTCGATCTCCAACTTTTTGAAGATGCCGGATACCCACATCACTACTGGTTCTCTGCCCAGAAAAAAGGTTACAGTGGCGTGGCCGTGCTATCCAAACGAGAGCCCAAAAATGTGGCTTACGGAACCTCCATTGAATCCATGGACTTGGAAGGGCGCAACCTCCGGCTGGACTTTGAGGAGCTTTCAGTCATGAGCCTGTACCTGCCTTCGGGAACCAATGACGCCCGCCTTGACTTCAAACTCAACTACATGGCTGAATTCCAGGAATACGTCAATGATTTGAAAAAGGAGATCCCGAACCTACTGATCTGTGGTGACTACAACATCTGTCACGAAGCGATTGACATTCACAACCCCGTTCAGAATAAAAACACCTCGGGCTTTCTGCCTGTCGAAAGGGAATGGATTGGCAACTTTATCGACAGCGGTTTTATAGACACCTTCAGACACTTCAACAAGGAGCCGCACAATTATTCCTGGTGGAGCTATCGAGCCAATGCCCGGAACAACAACAAAGGTTGGAGAATAGACTACTGCATGGCAACTGAGCCTCTCGAGTCGAATCTGAAAAGGGCGTTCATCCTGCCAGAAGCCCGGCACAGTGACCACTGTCCGATAGGGGTGGAATTCGAATTTTAAGATTCAGCCGATTATTAGTTCAGGCGGTTTTATTGGCAAGCTGTCCGCAGGCGGCATCAATGTCTTTTCCTCGGCTCCGCCTGATGTTCACAACAATGTGATTCCTTTCCAGGTCTTGCCTGTACTTTTCGATCACCTTTTCGTCAGCCTGCTCAAAACCGTCTTCTTCGATCGCGTTGTATTCGATCAGGTTCACCTTTGAGGGAACCCGCCTGCAATAGGCCACCAGGGCATCTATGTCTTGTTGACGGTCATTGATCCCTTT
>JAUIKV010000165.1 GCA_030430615.1 Bacteroidia bacterium | reverse complement strand
GAAGGGTCCGGCTTCCGTGGATGATTCCTTCACGACCCAACACACTGGTAGCTGCCGATTCTCCCGAATCGATGCCCTTGCCCGATGCCTCTACCGCAATGAGCTTGACTTCTTTTTTATCCAGGTAATGGTAAAAGGCCCCGGCGGCATTGCTTCCACCACCTACACAGGCAATAATATAATCCGGGTTCTCCCTGCCTTCCTTTTCCTTCAACTGAATGAGCATCTCCTCGGAAATGACCGACTGGAATCTAGCGACCATATCCGGATACGGATGAAAACCAACCACCGAACCAATAATATAATGAATCTCAACGGGGTCATTGATCCAGGCCCGGATCGCCTCGTTCGTCGCGTCTTTTAGGGTTTTGCTGCCCGAGGTGGCGGGCACGACCTCAGCGCCTAGCATTTTCATGCGCGCCACGTTAGGTGCCTGCCGTGCAATGTCGATTTCACCCATGTAAACGGTGCATTCCATTCCTGCCAGGGCGCAAACTGTAGCTGTTGCCACACCGTGCTGTCCGGCCCCGGTCTCTGCGATGATCCTTTTCTTTCCCAATCTTTTTGCCAGCAGGATCTGACCTATTGTATTGTTGATCTTGTGCGCTCCTGTATGATTGAGATCCTCTCTTTTCAAATAGATTCGAGCCCCGTAACGCTCAGACAATCGCTCTGCGAGATACAGGGGTGTTGGACGCCCTACATAGTCTTTGAGGAGATGATTGAACTCTTCCACAAACTTGGGGTCATTCATGATCTCCAAATAGCGCTCCTGCAACTCCATCATGTTTGGATAGAGCATCTCGGGCACAAAGGATCCTCCAAATTGACCGTAGTACCCTTTTTCATCGGCATGGTATGTATTGCTCATGATCGTATGGCTTTAAAATCCTGTATAAATGTTTTCAATTTTTCTATGTCTTTCATCCCCGGAAACAACTCAAATCGGCTGTTTACATCAATGGAATGGCACAATTCCGATTTTCCTGAACTGCAGAACTCTTTCAAAGGGTCAATGTCTTGTGGTCCAATCCCTCCACTCAGGAAATACTCGGTTTTCAAAGGGTAGCCGGATAACAGATCCCAGTTGAACTGCACTCCGTTGCCCCCGCGGTCTTTGCCCTTGGTATCGAACAAAAAATAATCGCAAAACGGCTCGTAAGACTTTATTGGCTGCCAGTCCATAGCATCTCCCACAGGAAACGCCTTGATGATCTTCACATCAGAACCTGTCAACTGGGTCCTGAGTTTCTCGATATAATCTGGTCTTTCCTCTCCGTGAAGCTGCACTCCTGCGAGTCCATGGGAGCGAATCCTGCCCAGAACCTCCGTTACATCCTGATTCACAAAAACGCCTATTTTATCGATAGGGCTATCGACTTCAGGCAGCTCCGTTGTGACATATCTTTTGGATCCGGAATAAAACAGGAAGCCCATATAATCAGGATGTAAAGCCTCCAGCTCACGAATGTTCTTCTGATATTTCATGCCGCAAACCTTGATTTTCATGCTTGAATCGCTTTAATGAATTTTTCGGCTGCCGCACCCGGATCTTCAGTTTTCATGAAGTTCTCCCCGATCAGGAAACCTTTGAAGCCATAGTCTCTCAGTTCCCTGATGGCTTTCGGATCGCTTATCCCACTCTCTGAAACCGCCAGTTTCTCAGTAGGAATGATACCCGACAATCTCTTGCTGGTCTCCAGGCTTACCTCGAAAGTTTTGAGATTCCTGTTGTTCACGCCAACCAGGTCAATATGAGTCAAATCGTTTCTTTTCAATTCATCCTCACTATGAACTTCCATGAGAACCTCCAGCCCGAGGTCATGAGCCAATTCAGCCAGCTCTGCCAATAGCTCAGGGCTCAATACCGCAGCAATAAGCAGGATCACATCGGCTCCAAAAGCCTTCGCTTCGAAAAGCTGATATGGATCAATCATGAAATCTTTCCTGAGCACAGGAATCTGAACTGCCGCTCGAACTTGAAGGAGATCATCCATGGCTCCTCCAAAGTATTTCGTGTCGGTCAAAACCGAAATGCCTGAGGCTCCGGCTGCCTGATACCCCTGAACCACTTCGGCAACGCTGTTCTTTTGATTTATTCGTTGTTTCGAGGGTGACCGCCTTTTGAATTCCGCAATGATCCCACTCCTGCTTTTCAAGGACTGACACATGGAGTAGGATTCTCTTTGTATCAAAGGTGATTTTCTGAGATAATCCAGGGGCAGCACTGACTTCTTGAGGTTCACCTCAACCCGCTTATCTACTACTATTTTTTCTAATATGTTCATTTTTCAATCACCTTTTTTTTGGCTATTTGTGTCTAATCCTAATTGATAATTCTAATCGTTCTGTTCAAGGAGCTTTTTGAAACAATCGAAGCCCCGACCACTGAACAGGGATTCCCGAGCTCTCTCGAATCCTGCATCATGGGAGATGCCTTCCGCTACGGCTATGGCCATGCCTGCATTGGCGCATACTACATTGCTTTGTGCTTCCGTTCCATTTCCCGACAGCACATTGATAAAGACATCTGCGCTTTCACCGATGCTTGCTCCGCCATGGATTTGCTCGGGCTGAAGCATTTCAAGGCCCAGGTCTGTCGATGAAAAAATCCGCTCCTCTCGGTTGGTGATCACCTTGGAGCGATCCGTGAGGGAGATCTCATCATAACCGGCCAGGTCGTGCAGAATAGCAAAATTCTTATCTGTTGTTTGATAGAGATAGCCGTACATACGGGCCAGTTCCAGGCTGAATACGCCTACCATCTGATTTCTAGGAAACGACGGATTCACCATCGGGCCCAGCATATTGAAAAAGGTCTTGACGCCCAATTCTCTTCGAATAGGTGCAACCGTTTTCATAGCCGGATGGAAAAGAGGCGCATGCAAGATGCAGATCCCGGCCCGGTCAATCGACCTTTTCAAGACTTCCTCATCATTTGTGAAACTTACTCCAAGGTGTTCCAGGACATTTGACGAACCACAAGTGGAAGAGACTCCGTAATTACCGTGTTTGGCAACTTTGACTCCCGCTCCGGCTGTCACAAAAGAAGCGAGCGTGGAGATGTTAAATGTGTCCTTTCCGTCCCCTCCGGTGCCACAAAGGTCAATGGCGTTAAAATCAGACAGGTCCACAGGCAGGCACATTTCGAGAAGAGCCTCCCGAAAGCCGTCCAGTTCCTCCACAGAAATGCTCCTCATCATGTACACCGTAAGAAAGGATGCGATCTGACTGGGATTGTAGTTGTCTTTAGAGATGTTCTTCAAAACCTCATTGGCCTCCTTTTTCGAAATAGTCTCCTGATTAATCAGTCTGTTGAGAATTTCTTTCATTCCTTATGCAATATAAAAGTCAATTTTTTCAATTCTGGTTCCATTTCGGATCAATTTGTCTCCCCGATCCAGTTTTTGAGCATCTTCGTTCCTTCGGGGGTCAGAATGGACTCCGGGTGAAATTGAACCGCTCTCACATCGTATTCACGATGCCTGAGAGACATGATCTCCCCGTTTCGGTCCAGGGAGGTCACTTCCAGGCATTGCGGCAATTCCCTGGAAACAACCCATGAGTGATAGCGTCCAACCTCCATTTCTACCAAAAGATCCTTAAAAACAATCTCGTCTTCAACGACTCGCTCAATGGTGGTGGCCACCCCGTGATAGACCTGGTCCAAATTGACAAGCGAACCCCCGAACACTTCGGCAATTGCCTGTTGTCCCAAACAAATCCCCAGGATGCTCTTGGTTGAGGCATATTTTGCAATGATCTCTTTCAACATCCCCGCCTCATCCGGAATTCCCGGGCCCGGTGAGAGCAATATTTTGTCATATGCATCGACTTCTGACAATTCCAGCTTGTCGTTGCGTTTCACCTCAACTTCACATCCGATTTCCTTCAGGCAGTGAACCAGGTTATACGTAAACGAATCGTAGTTGTCTATGACCAGTATCTTCTCCATCTTCAGATATTTTCTGCGAGCTCAAGAGCCTTTTTTAGGGCGCCCAATTTGTTGTACACTTCTTGCAGTTCATTCTGAGGTTCCGATTTTGCAACTATTCCGGCCCCCGCCTGATAATAGAGCCTGTGGTTCTTGCTCAAAAACGAACGAATGATGATGGCATGGTTAAAGTTGCCCTCAAAATCCATAAACCCAATGGCCCCTCCGTAGAAGGTCCTGTTGCTCTTCTCATACTGGTCAATGAGCTGCATGGCTTTGTGCTTGGGAGCCCCGGAAAGGGTTCCGGCTGGAAAGGTGTCTGCAACCACCTGGTAAGTCGGTACCTCCGAATACTTCTCTCCGACAACCTTCGAAACCAGGTGAATCACGTGCGAAAAAAACTGGATCTCCTTGTATCTTTCCACCTTCACATGCTCCCCATTTCGGCTCAGATCGTTTCTTGCCAAATCGACGAGCATGACGTGCTCTGCATTCTCCTTTTCATCCTCAGCAAGTGACTTGGCCGCCTCAAGATCCTTTTCGTCATCGCCGGTTCTTTTAAACGTTCCTGCGATGGGATGAATTTCTGCCTTGCCCTGGTCAATCACTAACTGAGCTTCCGGTGAGGACCCGAAGATCTTGAAGTTCCCATAGTCGAAATAGAAAAGATAGGGTGAAGGATTCACCGAACGCAAAGCCCTATAGACGTTAAATTCGTCCCCTTTGAATCCCTGTGAAAACCTGCGGGATAGAACCAACTGGAATACATCTCCGCGGTAGCAGTGTTTTTTCGCCAGTTCCACGTGCGCCAGAAATTCGTCGTCTGTCAGATTTGACCGCTCGTCATTTTCGTTGCTGTAGGAGTAGGAGGCAAAGTTCCTGGTGGAAATCAATTGATGGATCTCTTCTGTGTTATCGGTTCCATCATAAGCATGTGAAAAAATATAAGCCTCGTTCTTGAAATGATTGATCGCAATGATGTTCTTGTAAACGGCGTAGTATATGTCCGGTATGTCGAGGTCTTCCTTCTTCGTGATCTCGATATCCTCAAAGTACTTTACAGCATCATAAGAAACGTAACCAAAGAGGCCATTGTTTATGAACTTGAAGGGAAGTTTCTCCGTTTCAAATTGCTCGCCAAAGGCCTGGATGATATCAGAAACCTTAGTCTCCTTTTTAAAGGACTCCCGTTTCTTACTGCCATCGGGAAATGACTCTTGTAAGCTCCCGTCTTTGATTTCGATGCTCGCAATCGGATTGCAGCAGATATAGGAAAAGCTATTTTCATTCCCGTGGTAATCGGAACTCTCCAGCAGGATGCTGTTCGGATACTTGTCCCTTATTTTCAGGTAAACACTCACAGGGGTCAGAGTATCCGCAAGGATCTTTTTAAAATTGGTTTTGAGTTTGAATTTTCTCATTTGAATCAAAAAAAAAGGCTTGTCGTGAAGACAAGCCAGGATCATTTTATAATATACCGGTAAAGCCTCACAAATTCTTGTTTTGCAAAGACCACCACCAGTTATGTACTTTATTCATATTCATGACGAAATCGTTATTCTTTACGAACTTTAACTTTTCGCGAAAGCAAATATAAAACAAATTTTATTGAGCAAGGAAAATTTTAGGAAATTAAACGTATGATCCAGCCTCGAGGCCTTGATATCTTCATCTGCTTTTGCAGGATCGGGCTAAACTTTCTTAAGGAACCAACTGTACTTGCTGCCAGCCCGCTCCGTTGTGAAAGAACAGATCTCCCCCGGTGCTCACATACAAATCCCCAAGAGCCCCTGTGGGAGGCGTTGCCTGAGGCTCGAGCCTCATCACGCCGTTGATATGCACCTTTTGCTGGGGGCTTGATGTCCCTACACCCAGGTTGCCCTCCATATAGGAATCACCTGTATTGTCAGAGTAAAGCGCGTAACTCGTACCCGCAACATTGGAGAAAGGAGTCGAAATGTAAAGCGCATAGCTGTCTCCTCCAACCGAACCAGATCCTGACCCGCCTATGAAGAGGCCGTAGCCGTCACCAGTAACGGTACCGTTATTCGTAAAGAACATGGACCCTAACGAAGGTTGTGACATCGTAGCACCAGATTGATTGAATACACCTATGTCAAAA
>JAUIKV010000002.1 GCA_030430615.1 Bacteroidia bacterium | reverse complement strand
GTTAGCTGCAGCGGCTGCCGCTTCGCTGCCGGCATGGCCACCTCCAACCACGATTACATCATATGTCATTTCAAATACATTCATTGCCCGATTGTTTCACGTGAAACATTAATTCTAAAAAGTTCGCAAAGATAAATAATAATCCTCTTTCTTTCTCATCGTCTTCCTTTGAGCTTCCGTCTTGTCCTTGTAACCTATGTAGTGCAGCAATCCATGAACCATGATCCTGTGCAATTCGTCGGCAAACTCAATTTCTCGATCCCTTGCATTCTCTTCTACACGTTCCACGGAAATATATATGTCACCTGACACCACTTTCCCAAGGCTGTAATCAAAACTTATTATGTCTGTCAAAGTGTTGTGCTTCAAGTATTTAACATTAATGTCGTAAAGATAATCATCATCGCAAAAGATGTAGCTCACTTCACCGAGCTCCCTGTCTTCTTCGTCCAAAACAAACGCTAACCAACCCCTAACTTCCTGCTCATTAGATAGTTGAAACTTATCCAGGTAATTGAAATCAATCATATGGGTGCTTTTAAGTGCTTAAATAGAATCAGATTTGACATCAAAATAATTCTTCACTTTCTTCTGATAATCCGGTTGCATGCGGATATTCTCTCTTCGCAAAAGCTCCTTTTCTTCTCCTTTCAGTTTCTTCCAAAGAATCTCCTGCTGCTTCCCGGGATCGAACTCTTTAAAATTCGTTGTTGCTTCACGCTTATTGTCCTTTTTCTTTTTCAAGCTGGCATTCTCCAATTCCAACAATTCATATTCCAGCTTTTGCATCCGCTCCAGTGTTTCCTTGGTAAATCCCTTTTCCAAGAGCATTCTCTCCAGCTCTTCCATCGCGTCTAGAGCCTGCTTTCCTTCCTTGCCTCCTGACCCCTGCTGGTCTAAAAGTTCCTTCAACTTTTCGCGAAGCATCTGCTGCTCCTGGAACAATTGAAACTGTTCCCCGCTCATCTCTTCCTGCCCTTGCTTTCCTTCTTTCCCCTGTTTTTCCATGCCCTGCTCCATTTTCTCCATCATTCCCTGCTGCTGCTTTATGATGTCTGGCAAACTCATTTGCTCCTTGCCACTCCCCTGACCCGAACCCATCTGTTGCTGATTCTGAAGGGATTCAAGCATCCCGCTCAACATGTCGGCAAGATTGTTCGCCGCTGTCATGGTGTACTGTTGATTTCCCCGCCCTTGCTGTATTCTGTTTTCAGACATGTTCTCAAGAGAACGATTCAGATTATAGTGGGCATTTGTCAAATCCTTTTCGATCTCCGATGTGAGTTGCACCAGCCGAAGAGACAAAGTGTAAAGCGAATCATCTATGTGTTCGAAATGCTCTTTCAGTTTGATCTGCTCCTTGAGAAGTGCTGGAAAGTCTGCATTTCTGTCTGATACCTCTTCCAGGTTCACCATCAAATCCTCCTGATCCTCCGAAAAGGTCACAAGATTTTTGAGAATGAGTTTCAAATCCTCGATGTTTTCTTCAATCGCCTGCATCTCCATGGCCATCATTCCCGATTGCATCTGATTGCTCAGCTCCTTCATCCTTCTCGAAGCTGACCTTTGCTTTTCTTTGGCGCTTTTGGAAGATTCCTTCTGCTCTGAACCTTCTTGCTTTTCACTTTTTTCCAACTCCTCCCTTGCCTGATTCATCTCCATGTCAATCAACTTCTCATCCGCCTCCGTGTCTGGAATAGACATGGGTTCCTTCAGGCTTTCATTTTGCTCCCGAAGCTCGTTGAATTCCTGTTGTATAGAATCGAACTTTTGATTCAATTTATCTTGGTTGTCTGCGTTGTTGTATTCTTCCGTGGATAAATCGAGTTGTTCTTCTGATAACTTTTCCAATTGCTCCATGATACGGGCCGTCTTCTTCTCTACATAAAACTGTTTTGTCAACTCAAGGATGCGCTCCAGGGATCGCTTCTCCTGTTTGCTTTGTTCCTCAAGTTTCTCCAGCTTATCAAGAAGCTCTTCCTTTTCAAGCTTATCTGCCAGCTCCTCCAACTCCCTGATCAAATCCTGTTTGGATCTCAAATCTTTCATCTCCTCCCAACGCTCTTGCAACTCCTCTTTTTTCTCATTGAGCAGGGGATTGTCCTCTTCATCCATTTCCTTCAGATTTTCAAGCATCTTCTCGGAATTTTTCTCCATCATTTCCCGGTATTTTTTCTGACGCTCGAGAAAATCGTCCAATTCATTTTGATCGTTCCAGTCTAAATTCTCCTGACTCCTCAATTTATCTGAAAGTTCTTCCATCTCTTCTTCGAGGTCGTTTCCTTCATCCTTAGAGCCTTCAAGGCTCTTTATGCCCTGTTCCTGTTCCTCAAGTATTTCTCTTTCCAGCTCCTCTTCTGAGCGGTTCCTGTAAAAGAAAGACTGGGACACGGTGCGCTTCGATCCGTTGATGCCGTCATTGTCAAATACTTCAAAATAAACTTCATAGGAGGCTCCTTCATCAAGCAGAATCCCCTGCGGGAAAATATAGAAGAATTCCTCAAAATCTGATCTTCCAGTTTCAATCTTACCGATGCTCTGCTTGCCCGTCTGCATGTTCTTAGCGATAACCTGCAACCTTGAAACACCGTAATCATCAGTCAGCTGACCCGCAAAATTAACCGGGCCCCTGCTCGTGCTGTCGATGTCCGATCTCACGAATATCTTGGGGTACTCGTCCCTGACAACCTCAATTTGGTAACTCAAAGTCTCAAAATCTCGCAGTTCGGCATTTGATGACGACACCTGATATTGAATGGGTCTTGTAATGTTCTTCTCGAAAACAAAAGGGCCGTCATCTTCTCTTTTCATCTTCTCAGAAGAACGAGCCTCATCCTGGCCGTTCTGCCCCGTGGTCCAGAAGTTCAACTCCTCAGCATTCTTCGAAGAAACTTCCCATTTTACGAGAGTTCCTTCGGGTACTACGGCATTTCCCGTATTGCTGATTTTACTTCCCTCACGCTGGATATATTTCGGATATTCCAATGTCATCATGAAGTCCGTAATCTTTGGGGCCCTGATCACCGTCAGCGTATAAGGGCGCGACTTCACCTCGTTTCCCTGAAGCACAAAATCCAGGTTTTCGGACGGATACTGAAAGGTATATTCCCACTCCCCTTCATCCGATCGATTGAGGTAATAGCTTTCTCCGGAATAGGAAATGCTGACAACTTCCGGAGCAATGTCTCCTTCTGTGACGAATCGGAGCGTGAAGCTCTCGTCTTCAATGGTTCTCAGTTCCTCATTCACAATCTCAAAATGAAAAGGAGCGGGTGGAAGGAATACAGTTTGGTGATGGACCACCCTATTCAGGCTCTCCGTGAAAAATGACTTGTTTCCCGTAAACCATATCCCCAGCACAATCAGTAAAGGAAGGGACAAGTACTTTAGGTATTTTACATTTGTCTTAAACCTGACCGCGCTCCGAAAAGGTACCGGTTTCAATTCGGCGGCCTTTTGCTCGATGCTTGCCTCTAAAAGGTCCGTTGAAGCATTCTCCCCCTTCAGCTGTATGATGTTGAGCAATTTGTCCTCTACCTCATGAAAATGTTTTCCAATGATCAGGGAGGCCTCGTCATCTGATATGCCCTTTTTAAGTCCCAGAAGTTTTAAGACGGGGATTACAATAAAGCGAGCAAGAAGAAAGAACTCTGTCAATATAAAGAGCCAAAATAAAACTGTGCGGCCCAGGGTTCCCAACCAAAGCGTATGTTCGATGAACAAGGTGAAGAGAAAATAAATGAGGCCCAGCGACAGGAATAAGATGCTTCCCCGAATGATCTCATTTACGTAGAACTTTCGAATGAATTTTCTAAGCTTTTCGTGTATTTGCCTGTAATTGTTCATCTTTCAATCGCTTGGCCTAAAGTACAATTAATCTCCCTAAAGCGATTTTATCGAAATGTTAAAAAGCGGTTGTTCCTAATATCACCTCCACCAATAGCTCCCTACGGTAATATTCCAGGCCCAAATCTCCGGACCACGTGAAATGTCGACTCAGGCGTGCAAGCCATACTGCTTGGCCAGGAAATACCGAAATCCTGTGCCTCCGGCAAACCAGGTGTCGTTTGATGTGTATGCACCTGCCGCAAAGCTTACGGTTGGGCTCAGGCCTTTGGGACGATCTCCCTGCTCCCCTTTTCTTTTGTGAAAGTATGCCAAAGCGAAGCCTCCCCCCAAACCCACCGCGGGTTCTGTAATAATAATCGGAACCGGCAAAAAGCCCTCATGGAAGCAATTTCAGTTCTTTGAGTGCTTCAACGGTCAAGTCCTTCATCACCGAATATCCTTCTGGGGTTGGGTGAACTCCATCCCCTGCCAATTTCTTGGGAAGTCCGTTTCTTTCGTCAGCCATAGCAGCAAAAAAGTCCAGGTAAAAAAGATTTTGCTCCACTGCCAATTCCTTTAACAAGGCATTTAACTCCGGGATTTTTTGGTCTGGCCGCCGACCTGGCCTCCAGGGATAATCGAATGCGGGCAGCACCGAACAGACGATAACCTTAATATTATTCTCCATCGCCATCTGAGCCATTTTGGCTATGTTGTCACGGATCTCGAAAAGGGTGATCTCACCCGTGTTTCCTGCGATGTCATTCGTACCGGCCAATATAAGGACCGCCTGGGGGTTCGCATTTAGAACATCCTGTTCGAAGCGCAACAGCATCTGAGGGGTCGTTTGCCCTCCAATTCCTCTATTTATCATTTTGGGGTTTAAGAAAAATTCGGGGTCAGACTGCTCCCAGCCTTCGATGATGGAATTTCCCATGAAGACCACACTTGCTTCGTTTTGAAAATTAACAACCATTATCTGATGCTTGTTCTGGGAATAAACTGAGGTGAACAGGATAAAAATCCACGTTATTGAAAATAACCAATTCATACTTCTTTACCTGTCTAAATCTACAATTTATTCTTCCTGTGAAAAAACAAATATTGACGCTATCTTTGCCAAAATTTTACACCATGTCAAGACCCGTTCGCGTTCGATTTGCTCCCAGCCCCACAGGACCCCTGCACATGGGAGGTGTCAGAACCGCCTTGTTCAACTACTTGTTCGCCAAACAGAATCAGGGTAGTTTTGTTCTAAGAATAGAAGACACTGATCAGAACCGCTATGTAGCCAATGCTGAAAACTACATCATTGATTCTCTTAACTGGAGCGGAATTCCCTATGATGAAGGCCCGGGGAAAGATCAGGGTTTTGGTCCCTACAGGCAATCTGAGCGCAAGCACATTTACAAGCAGTACGCCGATCGACTGGTAGATGAGGGTAAAGCCTATTACGCCTTCGACACTGCTGAGAAACTTGAGTTTCACCGTAAGGATCACCTGGAAAAAGGAAAGACTTTTATCTATAACTGGCATAATCGTGAAAAACTGGTCAACTCATTGTCCCTTAGTGAAGTTGAGGTGAAAAAAAGGATTGAGAACGGTGAAAAGTATGTTATCCGCTTCAAAACCCCCACAGACCTGAATTTAGAGCTTCAGGATCTGATTCGCGGAAAGATCGTCATCGATACCAATACGCTTGACGACAAGATTCTTTTTAAATCAGACGGGATGCCTACCTATCACCTGGCCAACGTAGTGGATGATCACCTGATGGAGATCAGCCATGTTATACGTGGGGAGGAATGGTTGCCTTCGCTCGCGCTGCATGTGCTGTTGTACAAAGCATTTAAATGGGAGACTCCTGAATTCGCACATTTGCCTTTGATTCTTAAACCCACAGGAAAAGGGAAACTGAGCAAAAGAGACGGAGATAAATTAGGTTTTCCTGTGTTTCCTTTAGCTTATACCAATGAAAAAACGGGAGAGGTTTCCAGGGGCTACAGGGAAGACGGGTACTTTCCAGAAGCTTTTGTCAACATGCTGGCTTTTTTGGGATGGAACCCGGGAACCGAACAGGAAATATTCAGCCTGGAGGATTTGATTCAGGCCTTTGACATCAAAAAGGTTGGAAAATCAGGTTCCAAGTTTGACGTTGAAAAGACCAATTGGTTTCAGCACCAGTACCTGGTAAATACCGATAGCAAAATACTTGCTGCCACATTTATGCCCGAATTGGAAAATCACCTCGGAAAGGGTCACGGTTTTGATCAAGACTACGTTGCCCGGGCCATAGAGCTGATCAAGGAGCGTGCGACTTTTGTGAAGGACTTTTGGGAGCTTGGCGACTATTTCTTTAAAGCACCTGAGAGTTATGATACAAAAGCGGCTAAAAAGGGCTGGAAAGAGGATACAGATGCTCTTATGCATGAACTTATCGATATTCTCAGCGAATTGGAAGACTTCACTTCAAAAAACATTGAGGATCACGTTAAGAATTGGATCACATCAAATGAGATTGGGTTTGGAAAAGTCATGCAGCCTTTTCGATTGAGCTTGGTGGGAGCCCTAAAGGGACCCCATCTTTTTGACATCTGCGAAATGATTGGAAGAGAAGAAACTATCGCAAGAATACAAACAGCCACCGAGAAACTCCCTGTAGAATAGATCGCTACCGCGGTTTTTGCTATTCAGGATTCTTCTTTGAACTGAGTTTTTCGACATCTTTGACGTAGTACTTGGTGTCTCCCAACCAGTAAAAAGTGCCAAAACGCTCAATGTAAGTCACTTTTACGCGCTCACCCTGAAGGGCTTTCAATTGTTCCAAAACCTCCTTGTCGCTCTTCTGCACCGAAAAATTGAACTGTTGTTCCTCGGAAACACCCTGGCTCAGTCTTCCTTCCCAGGTTTTAAAGACTACGCCACGCTTGGATATCTTAATGAGCTCACCTGCCCGGTACCCTTCACTGAAGGTAAAGAAATAAATGAACAGGACATAGATCAGAAAAACAATGACAATTGATATCCCTGCGTAGGTTAAGAATCTTTTCATATTTAGAGCTTTGTTCACAAAAATAGGAAATTTCCATTCACCGGCGAATCGACTCGCCATTGCTTTGAAATTCCGTATCTTTAGTGTTCTCATTTTTATCCATACAACTGATGATTACATTGATCCCTTTTTTGGTATTTATATTGATTTTGCTGGTGTTCGGGTTGTTTATAGTAAAACAGCAATCAGCCTTTATCATTGAACGTTTTGGTAAGTTCAAAAGCATACGTTTTGCCGGTCTTCAATTCAAGATTCCAATCGTTGACAGAATAGCAGCTCGTTTGAGTTTGCGAATTCAGCAGCTCGACGTCGTGGTTGAAACCAAGACCAAGGATGACGTTTTTGTCAATATGAAGATTTCCGTTCAATATCAGATTCTGAGGGAAAAGGTCTATGATGCTTTCTACAAGCTTCAAAACCCGCATGAGCAACTGACAGCCTATATTTTTGACCTGGTGCGCGCTGAGATCCCTAAAATGCTCCTGGACGATGTTTTCGAGAAAAAAGATGACATCGCATTCGCAGTGAAAAGAGATTTGAAAGAGGCCATGCTGGAATACGGATACGATATTATTAAGGCCTTGGTGACAGACATCGATCCGGATCACTCAGTAAAGCAAGCCATGAATAGAATCAATGCGGCGGAGCGTGAAAAAATAGCTGCTCAACACGAAGGTGATGCGCAAAGAATTCTGATTGTTGAACGCGCTCGCGCCGAAGCGGAAAGCAAGCGGCTCCAAGGTAGGGGGATCGCAGATCAACGCCGGGAAATCGCCAAAGGCCTGGAAGAAAGTGTCGACACACTCAACAAGGCCGGCATAAACCCACAGGAGGCATCTGCTTTGATCGTAATCACGCAGCATTACGACACTTTGCAAGCCGTGGGCTCGGAGAGCAGCAGCAACCTCATATTGCTGCCCAATAATCCTAATGCTGCCAGTACCATGCTAAACGACATGACCGCATCCCTGCTGGCGGCAAACAAAATCAATGAGGCTAGCAATAAGAATAACAAATAGCATAAAAAAAGCCTCAAACGAATACGTTTGAGGCTTTTTTTATATCTCCGTTTGAAGACTTACTTCTTTTCTTCTGCTTTAGGGCTTTCATCACCTTCGGTGTTGGTAGCATTTTTAAACTCTTTAATGCCCGTTCCCAACCCTTTCATCAATTCAGGTAGCTTTCTTCCTCCGAAAAGCAAAAGAATGGCCAGACCGATGATAATCCATTGCCAAGGGCCAACCATACCTAAAAAAATTGCCTGTAACATCATTACGCATTGATTTAAAGCACAAAGTTAGCAATAAATTCGACACTTTGTGTCTTAATCATTGATATTTCCACCTGTGGACTCCTTCCGACTCACTTGTTCGGGATCGCCTTTAATCTCAATTATTCCCGCGGTTGAAGCTTTCGCATCTACGCTTTTGGATGCAAAAACCTCGGCATTTCCTCCTGTAGCAGCATTGATCTTTGTATGTTCTGTTTTCAACATGGCACCCTTGTAAATACCTCCTGTATTCGCCTTCACATCCTGGGTTTCGGCCTTTCCACTCAGATTGACGTAACCTCCTGTAGAAGTTACAACTTCAAGGTTTTTGACGTCCAGTTCCAGCTTGACTCGTGCTCCTTCCTGCGCCCTCACCACTATTTTGTCTTGCGCGATAACCTCATTGGAATAAATATTAGAGCCTTCATTTCCGTCAATCACAGAAACAGGATCCTTATAGTGCAGATAGACCATGACTTCATCCGAAGAGAAAGTATTCTCAATTTTCAAACTCAGCTTAAGAACCCCATTGGCGTTCTTCACTGTTACCGAGGAGGCCTTATTCCCTTCGATAATCAATTTTGGATTATCTGATTTGATCAACTCCACCGGGAGACCCCTGTAGGTTTTCAATTCAGTAAAATCTCCAAGGTTCTTTTCAATTCTGTCCTGTGCAAAAGCTGCAGTTGTAACCAACAGCATAATTAATACTTTCTTCATCGTTTCAATTTAAATTGTTCAATCATTAGACCAGAGTCCTTTTCATTTGTTACAGTTCGTCGTCTTCAACCAGGTTAAAATCCAGATGTTTTCGCTCTAAATCCGTGTTCTTTACCGTCACAACAACCTTATCCCCCAGTTGATACATCTTTCTTTTGGCCTGACCAATCAAAGCGTATTGACGTTCGTCGAAAATAAAATAATCACTGCTAATGTCCTTGATTCGGACCATTCCCTCACACTTGTTCTCGATGATTTCTACATAAATACCCCATTCAGTAACACCAGATATCACACCTTCAAACTCCTGTTCGGGATGATCCTGCATGTATTTCACCTGCATGTATTTGATTGAATCTCTTTCAGCCTTACTCGCCATGATTTCGCGCTCGGAAGAGTGATCGCATTTGTCTTCGTATTTATCTGCTTTCACTGATTTTCCACCGTCCAGGTAATGCTGAAGAAGCCGATGTGCCATGACATCGGGATATCTCCGGATAGGAGATGTGAAATGCGTATAATAATCGAAAGCAAGACCGTAGTGACCAATGTTCTCTGTAGTATACACAGCTTTGCTCATCGAGCGAATCGCCAGGGTTTCAATCATATTCGATTCCGGTTTGCCGTGTACGTCAGCCAGAAGCTTGTTCAAAGATTGCGAAGTAGTGTCCCTGGAGCGGGTGTCAATTCTGTATCCAAACTTGGTGATCACCCCTTGAAGTGCCGCCAGTTTGTCTATGTCTGGCTCGTCATGAACCCTGTAAACAAATGTTTTTTTCTTTTTCCCGATGAATTCTGCAACTTTTCGATTTGCCAGGAGCATGAATTCTTCAATCAATTTGTTGGCATCCCTCGATTCCTTGACAAAAACTCCAATAGGATTCGCGTTCTCATCCAACTTGAATTTCACTTCAGTCTTATCAAAAGAAATTGCACCATGACTCATTCGTCTTTTCCTCATCCTCTTAGCAAGTGAATCGAGTGTCTTTATCGCAAAATTAAGTGCTTCATTCTGATGTAAAGACTCTCCAGTTATAATCTGCTGCGCCTGATCATAAGTGAATCTTTGATCTGAATAAATGACAGTTCTTCCGTACCATGAATTAACGACATCACCTTTTTGATTCATTTCAAACACGGCAGAAAAGGTGAGCTTTTCTTCATTGGGTCTTAGTGAACAAACGTTATTAGAGAGAATTTCAGGGAGCATCGGAACTACCCTATCGACCAGATACACCGATGTCGCACGCTGGAAGGCTTCATCCTCCAACACCGTATTCTCTTTTACGTAATGGGAAACATCAGCAATATGGACGCCAACTTCAAAATTCCCATTTTTTAAAACCTTAAAAGAAAGGGCGTCGTCAAAATCTTTGGCATCAGTTGGGTCAATCGTAAAAGTCAGATCCTTGCGCATGTCCCTTCTTTTGCTAACCTCTTCTTCACTGATCTCGATGGGAATGCTCGAAGCGAACTCTTCTACATGATCAGGAAACGTATACGGAAGACCGTATTCCACAAGAATCGAGTGTATCTCTGTATCATGATCTCCCGGTTTCCCGAGAACTTTCAGTATTTCTCCAAAAGGATTCTTCGACTTTTGCGGCCAATCCGTCAGCTTAGCCAAAACCTTATCCCCGTCCTTGGCCTCCAACAGATTCTCGGGACCGATGAAAATGTCAGAATACATCTTCGGATCATCTGGAACTACAAAGCCATAGTCGTTATTCTTTTGAAGTACACCGACGTATTCATATTTTGAACGTTCCAGAATAGCTACAATATCCCCTTCCAGCTTGCTGTTTTTTCTCCTTTTATAAACATAAACCCTTACCAGGTCTTTGTTCAGGGCATGATTCAGATTTCGGGAAGGTACATAAACGTCATGCTCAAGATCATCGCAAACCACGTAAGCATTGCCGCGTGCGGTTATATCGACAATTCCCTCGTGATAATGAGTTTGCTTGACAAGAACGTACTTTCCACGCGTTACTTCATCAAGCCGATCTGCAGCTTCCATTTCTTTCAGGGATCTGATGATCTGGTTTCTTCCATCGGAGTCCTGAATATCGAGCTTTGCAGCTATTTGTTTGTGGTTGAAATTCTTATTTGGGTTATTGTAGAAAACCTGTAAAATTCTCTGATTCAGATTTTTAATTGTATTTCCCTTCTTTTTTATTTTGGATTTTCTTTGCCTGCCCATCGAGTTTGTTTAATCGTGCAAATTACTCATAATTTATCCAATTTCGATGTTATTTCGTTGAATTCGTATCCCTGTATATACCCTGGAAAATAATTCTTTAACATTTTTGTAACGTTTTAAGATTTATTTCGTCTTTACTGTATATGAAGGCAATTTATAAAATAATTATTCTTTGCGCCGTAATCTTCGCGATCAGTCTTTTCATTACAAAGAAGAGCATTGACTACACCTTCAAAAAAGTTGAAACTTCCCAGGTTGATAGCACTGCCTCAATTATTCACTTAACTGCTGAATCCGTTGAAGTTTAAAAACGGATTTCTCTTTCTTATCAACACGTATATCATATTTATATTTTTTTTAAATAATTTTTAAAGTCGTATGGTATGGTATTATAGTATGTTAATTTATGGAACAATTTTTCCTGTTGAAATTTTGATATATCAGTTTTGAATAATTGTTAACACTTACAAATACTGTAACCCTCTTATTATCATCATTATGATTCTGGATATTCACACTCTGTTAACATCCATTTTAACTAACTTTTGGGTATAAATTTCTTTAAAGAATGTGTTATTAACCTAAGAAAAACTGTGGATAATTTCGAATAAATAATCAACAAGAATATTTGTTCAAGTCATTATTATTTTCAAATGGTCTTTTATTCTGAATCTGCAAAATTTTTTTGTCAGTTTTGATGTTGTTTTAATTAACAATTGAATGAATAAATAAGGAATTAAAATTCAGGGATATATGGTTTTGAATTAACAATCGTCTATTATTGTGTTTATTTCTTTAATAAATGTAATTTTGTAAAAAAGACTCACCATGACTGTAGCTATCGGAAATGACCATGCAGGAACTTCTTATAAGTTTGAAATCGTAAAACTACTTAAAAATCAAGGTATTGAAGTTTTAAATTTTGGTACGGATGAGGATGCGAGCATGGATTATCCAGATGCGATTCACCCGGTAGCGGATGCTGTGGAATCAGGTGAGGCAGATCTTGGAATCATACTATGTGGCAGTGGAAACGGAGCTGCGATGACGGCAAATCACCACAAAAACATCAGAGCTGCGCTTTGCTGGAATGATGAGCTGGTTGCACTGGCTCGTCAGCATAATGATGCAAATATTCTGAGTATTCCGGCACGATTTGTCTCGCAGGATGACGCTTTACAATTCGTAAACACATTCTTGAATACCGACTTTGAAGGAGGTCGTCATAAAAGGCGCATAGACAAGATTCCGGCAAGTAACTGTTAAGCCTATCCCATGGGGCACAACCACTCACATGATCACGATACTCTTTCGGGTAATAGACTGTTGTTTTCCATATTTCTGAACATTCTCATAACGATTTCCCAAATCGTTGGCGGAGTGATTTCCGGAAGTCTGGCCTTGATTTCGGATGCTGTTCACAACCTTTCCGATGTTCTGTCATTGATTATAAGTTATGGGGCCAATTTTCTCAGCAATAAGAAAAAACAAACTCAGTATCAAACTTATGGTTTTAAACGAGCAGAGATTATTGCCGCTTTCATTAATTCGGCAGCTCTCATTGCAATCGCTATTTTCCTGGCAATTGAGGCAGTTAAGCGACTGTCTGAGCCCCAGGAAATAATGAGCGAAATCGTGATCTGGCTGGCTTTGATTGCCATAGCGGGAAATGGGATAAGTGTTTTGCTTCTCAAAAAAGACGCAGATCACAACATCAATATGAGGGCTGCCTATTTGCATCTTATATCTGATTTTTTAACCTCTGTTGCTGTATTGGTTGGGGGCATACTGATGAAATTTTATGGAATTTACTGGTTGGATGCGATCCTGACAATGGTGATTTCAGTATACCTTTTATTCATGGGTTGGCAAATATTTCTTGACTCGCTGAAAATTCTGATGTTGTTTGCCCCTGAAAACATCAATATCGAAGACATTCAAAAGGAAATTCTCATCATCAATGAGATAGAGAATATTCACCACGTTCACGTTTGGCACCTCAATGACAAGGACATTCATTTTGAGGCCCATATTGAGTTTAAGGAAGACATCAAGTTATCCGAGTTTGATTTAATTTGTAAACGAGTGGAACAAATTCTCGCCGAGAAGTTCGATATCAGGCATGCGAATCTGCAACCCGAATATGATCGAGACGATCACAAGAGTTTCATCATTCAAGACTGACGTGATTTTTATGCAGAACAGAACTATGACATGGACCCTCAAAACTTTCAAAGAGCTGACAATTGACGAGTTGCACGACATCATTCAACTTCGGATCAATGTTTTTGTAGTTGAGCAAAATTGCCCTTACCCTGAACTCGATGGAAAAGATCGCTTAGCGTATCATTTCTTCGGTCAAAACAATGAAGGGAAAATCGTTGCATACACTCGCATTTTCGCACCTGGTGATTATTATGAACAACCTGCTGTGGGAAGGGTAGTGGTTGATTCGAAGCATCGTGGAGACGGCACCGGTTACGCCCTGATGCTGGGAACGATTGAAAAGATGAAAGTCTTGTTTGGCGATTCGGAGATCAAAATAGGCGCGCAAAAATACCTGGTTCAGTTCTATGAGAAGTTGGGTTTCACCAACACCGAAGAGGAGTATATCGAGGATGGCATTCCCCATGTGTACATGATGCGCAGGCCGGGTTTACTTTAGGGAGTTAAATAGATTAATATTTAGGAAACGCTGCGCTCAGTGTGATCCTCCGGAGTTGTTGATAAGAATGTATTCAATAGCATTCAATAGAGTTAAAAATAGTTATTTTAGCTTCTCCTTTACCTTAAAGAAAAATTCTAGAAATTCAGTATTAAACTATGGCAGAAGACAAAGAAAAATTAGCGAAATTGAAGGCTCTGCAGCTGACTCTCGACAAACTTGACAAGACCTATGGAAAGGGCTCGGTTATGAAAATGGGAGATGTTGCTTCAGAAAATATTGAAGTCATTCCATCAGGTTCACTCGGGCTCGATTTAGCCCTGGGAGTAGGAGGATATCCTCGCGGTCGGGTGATCGAGATCTACGGTCCTGAATCATCGGGTAAAACGACTCTGGCATTACACGCCATGGCTGAGGCTCAAAAAGCTGGAGGAATTGCGGCATTTATAGATGCTGAGCACGCATTTGATCGCTTTTACGCTGAAAAATTGGGAGTAGACATCGACAACCTGATCATTTCCCAGCCTGATTATGGAGAGCAAGCGCTTGAAATAGCGGACAACTTGATAAGTTCCGGTGCCGTTGATATCGTGATTATTGACTCCGTCGCGGCGCTTACTCCTAAAAGCGAGATTGAAGGAGAGATGGGGGATTCCAAAATGGGATTGCACGCTCGACTGATGTCACAGGCATTGAGAAAATTGACTGGAACAATCAATAAAACGAATTGCACGGTGATCTTCATAAATCAGTTGCGTGAGAAGATCGGAGTGATGTTTGGCAATCCCGAAACCACAACGGGTGGAAATGCTCTAAAATTCTATGCATCTGTTCGTTTGGATATTCGTCGCAAGACCCAGATAAAAGACGGTGACCGCGTCATGGGAAATCGGGCGAAGGTCAAAGTTGTCAAAAACAAGGTGGCTCCTCCGTTCCAAACCACTGAATTTGACATTATGTACGGAGAAGGCGTTTCTAAAATTGGAGAAATCCTGGATTTCGGTGTCGATCACGGGATCATCAAAAAAAGTGGTTCCTGGTTCAGCTATGGAGAAACCAAACTGGGTCAGGGCCGAGATGCCGTAAAGTCATTGATCGAAGATAATCCGGAATTAGCCGAAGAGCTTGAGGCAAAGATAATCGAGGTTATCAAAGAGAGTTAAACAACGTTTCAAACAAAAAAAAGCGCCAATTGGCGCTTTTTTTATTTGTTCACTGTCTTGATGTACTTTTCAAGAGCCATAGTCATCGATGGCGTTTCCTCGGATGGAGCGGCAATGTCGATTTTAAGACCCGCTTCCTCAGCAGCTCTGACTGTCGAATTGCCAAAGACCGCGATGCGCGTATTATTTTGTTTGAATTCTGGAAAATTGTGGAACAGTGATTGGATTCCACTTGGACTAAAGAAAACCAGGACGTCGTAAAAAACGTTTTCCAGGTCCGACAGGTCGCTGATAACCGTTCTAAAAAGGATTGCTCTTTTCCACTCGACATTGAGGCTGTCCATTTTGTCGATCATGGTCTCTTTGACTTTGTCTGAGCTAGGAAGCAGAAACTTTTCGTTCTTGTGCTTCTTGATGATTGGCATGAGTTCGTCGAATGTCCGAACACCAACATAGATTTTTCTTTTGCGGTATACCACGTACTTCTGAAGATAGAACGCAACGGCCTCAGAAAGACAGAAATACTTCATGTCGTCTGGAATGTTCACACGCATTTCATCAGCCAGCCTAAAGTAATGATCCACGGCATTTCTGCTCGTGAAGATGACTGCTGTGTATTCTAAAAAGTCAATTTTCTGATTTCTGACGCTTCTGGAAGTTTCTCCTTCAACGTGAATGAAAGACCGGAAGTCGATTTTCACTTTTTGTTTGCTCATCAAGTCGAAGTAAGGAGATTGTTTGGCCTTGGGCGCAGGCTGCGAAACTAGAATAGTCTTTACTCTCATATCATTTTTTGTTAATCAACAAACAACTTATAAACAACTATCAAGGGGGACAATTCAAGGGCGCAAAGATACAAAAATAAATAAAACAAGTTGTTAAAGCCCAGCTTTTCATTTTTGATTACTACAAAGTAACGAAATAATGTAATCGCCAAAGCCGCTGTTATTGTGAAAGTTATCAAAAACTTATGAAATAAGCCCGCGCTGTAGTTGCTCAAAATCAACAAAGGAAAAATGAGTATTGAAATCAAACACAAATTACTGATTTTGAGAAAGGTGAAATACGATTGTTCTTCAGATAGGTTAAACATTCCTGCTATCATTCTCCCAGTCATATATCGAATTGCAACAAACGATATGACTGCCGCATTAATGGTCAGAAAGAAGTTCAGCTCATTGTCGTAAAAAGATGGTTGATAGGCCCTGAAAACGAAAAAAATGAGCATTGAAATGTTAAAAAGAATGACAAAAAAGAAGATAAGATGGAATATATTGAAATTAAGAGGGCGGGTTTTGATAAAATCAGTGTAGTATTTATCTGAATAAACCAGAGAGAAAAGTTTTGAGAATCTCTCGCTGAAATTATATTGAATCACAGCGATCAAAATAAGTACAACGACGAAAAAAACCGTCACCCAGTCGCTCGTAGACGATATGCGTTCGAGACCCTCAAACATTGAACCGGAAGTTTACAAATGTTCTCATTGATTGGTTTTGCCTTATTTACTCGGCACGAAATTTACTAAAACTTTATTTCCTTGGATTCCAGCCGGCAGATTATTGAAAGAGGCTCCAACCCTGAATGTGACCCCGGGTTTCTGCAGCGTGTCAGGGACTCTGAAAACCGCCTCCAGTTCGAGCGTTTCCTTAGCTTTCATACTTTTTAGATCAGGAAAACCAAGTTCAAATTCTTCGAGAACAATTTTTTTTCGGTTTTGGAAGACCCCCATTAGTCTGATACTTTCAAAATTCAGGGTCATATCATATGTATTGATGAGCTTGAAAGGAATTCGGACGTCCTGACCGGGTCTCATCTCAAGGGATTCCAGCTCGATTATGCATTGGATGTTCTGGAAGCTCCTGAAAGGGTCAATAGCATAACCATATAGGTCCTGATCCATCTTGCGGATCAAAAAGGAATGCTCGGTCAATTGTTTACCTATTGCATGTACGGATCGCCCCTGAATAGCTTCTTCGGTGCCAAGCAAGGCATACTGACTCTTTCTTCCTCTGGGTATTCCATAAGAATGCGTGTCAATGCCTGTGTAGAATTTATATATGGAGGCATTTTGGTACGAGTTTACAAACACAAGTGGCAAACTGTTGGTTTTTTCCTTTACCGCGGGAACCCACAGATCAGCCCAATGGGGCTCCAGGACTACTGGAGAAGCAGCGGGAACCGCTAGTAGAATTCGGGCAATTACAACCAAACCCAATTGAGCCAGACCCAATCGATACAACCATTTTCTTGCCCCTTCGTTATGGATAAAATACGGGAAGATGAATATCCCCAATGGGATCAGCATGGCAGCCAGCCATTGGGCCTGAGGCTGAGACCTGAAGGAGGTCAGAAGGAAAAACAGGACAAAACCATAAACAGAGAATTTAAAGGACCTTTCGAGCAGGTTTTTTGCCTTTTTCTTCCAAAAAGCAGCATAAATAACGGGAAATGTAATTCCAGCAACGACGATGACATTGAGAAGATGATTCAGGGTGAAGCCGAGCTCATAGGGCTTGTAGGCCCTGTCTTTGAGATGGTAAACAAAGGAAGGAAAACCATTTTCATACTGCCAGACCAGGTGAGGTATAAATAGCACAAATCCAAAAAAAGCAGCGATCCAAAACCTGGGGTTCAAAAGCATCCTGAGATTGGACAACACGACAAACCCAATAATCAGGACCCCATGATATTTGCTGTAAAGTAGGGCGGCCATGGAAAACCCCAGCAGAAGGCTCTCTTTCAGCGTATCGTCCTGAAGAAATCGCTTGTACAGATAAAAGAAAACCGCGGTAGAAAGCAGCAAAGGAGTATCGGGAGTGCTGATAAAACCGTAAACCTGTATCAATACAAGAGAAATCACAAGAATGAAGAACAGCCTCACATGTTGTTCTTTGCCTGGCTCTTCAATTGTTTTCCACATGAACCAGAGCACCAGGGTGAAACTGAAAGCGCTCATTAAACGAACGCCCAGCTCGCCTTCAAAAACAAGGCTTCCAAGCCAAATAAAAAGAGCGACAAGCGGTGGATGATCGAAATAGCCCCAGGCGAGGTGATTCGACCAGACCCAATAATAAGCTTCATCCTCCAGCAGTCCGGTATATGCGCTTTGCAAGAGGTTGACAACAAAGAACAAAAGGAGAAAAAAGAGAAATAGACGCTTTGGAGATTTCATCAGGATCTGGCGGATAATCTTAACACAAAATTAGTAATTAATTATCTTAACTTTGCGGGTACAATCTCGGTATTATGCACGACACTCTGGTCATTATTCCTACGTATAACGAAAAGGAAAACATTGAAAAGATCATCAGAGCCACTTTTTCCCAAAAAAAATCTTTTGATATCCTGGTCGTAGACGACAGCTCTCCTGATGGAACCGCTGATATTGTCAGAAAAATTCAAGAAGAGTTTCCAAAAAGCCTTTATTTGGAAATCCGTAAAGAAAAGAACGGGCTAGGAAGGGCGTACATTCACGGTTTCAAATGGGCCCTTGAAAGAAATTATGACTACATAATTGAGATGGACGCAGATTTTTCTCATAATCCCGAAGATCTCGTTCGTCTTTATGATAAATGTGCCAGGGATGGGGCCGATGTTTCGATAGGATCCAGGTATTCCAGGGGTGTGAATGTGGTGAATTGGCCGATGCGTCGTGTTCTTCTCTCTTATTTTGCCTCGAAATACGTACAGATTGTAACTGGGATTCCCTATCACGACACTACCGCAGGATTTGTATGCTGGAGTAGAAAAGTGTTGGAAACCATAGAGTTAGATAAAATAAAGTTCGTGGGTTACGCCTTTCAGATTGAAATGAAATTCAAAGCCTGGAAACATGGTTTCAATATCCAGGAAGTGTCTGTGATATTCACTGACCGAACCGAAGGAGAATCAAAGATGAGCAAAACCATAATCACAGAGGCCATTTTTGGCATTATTAGAATGAGAATGGCCGGACTGCCCAAGGGCAGCAAGGTTCAAAAAACCGCATAAACACCAGTATGAACGGAGTATTGATAAAAAACGCAAGGCTAGTCAATGAAGGATCTGTCGAAAAACGGGACGTCCTCGTAGAAGGTGATATTATCAAGCAAATTGGCGAACGCATTGATAACATTCCTCTAAACACCATGATCATTGATGCAAAGAATCGATATTTGATGCCGGGAGTCATCGACGATCAGGTGCATTTCAGGGAACCAGGTCTTACTCACAAGGCGGATATCGGCTCAGAATCGAAGGCCGCAGTTGCAGGAGGCATCACATCCTTCATCGAAATGCCCAACACGGTTCCGAACGCCACAACCCAGGAATTACTCGAGGATAAGTTCAAAATAGCGCAAAAAGTTTCTCTTGCGAACTACTCTTTTATGATTGGAGGCACAAATGACAATCTGGAGGAGCTCCTGAAGACGAATGGGAGAAATGTCGCGGGCATAAAATTGTTTTTAGGGTCGTCAACGGGCAACATGCTCGTCGATGATGAGGTGGCCCTTGAAAAAATATTTTCTTCCACGGATCTTCTAATCGCCCTTCATTGCGAAGACGAGACAACTATAAAAAATAATTTAGACAAGCAAAAAAGCATATATGGTGATGATATACCCATGGAGCTGCACCCTGTCATTCGAAGCGAGGAGGCTTGTTATCTTTCTTCCTCCAGAGCCGTCGAACTGGCTAAAAAAACAGGTGCGCGCATACATGTTTTTCACCTTTCAACGGCAAAAGAGACCGAGTTGTTCACCAACAAAATACCGCTGGAAGAAAAGCGCATCACTTCAGAGGTTTGTATCCATCATTTGACCTTTGATGATCGTGACTACGAGGAAAAGGGCTCCCTCATCAAATGGAACCCAGCCGTGAAGTCACAAAAAGACAAAGCTGGGCTTTGGAAAGCCCTTTTAGACGATCGGATAGACGTTATAGCCACGGATCACGCCCCTCATACCCTGAAAGAAAAGGCCCAGGTATACACAAAGGCACCGAGTGGAGGCCCTCTGGTTCAGCACGCTTTAGTCGTTATGATGGAGGCGGTTAAAGAAGGAAAGATCACTTTGGAAAAAATGGTCGAAAAAATGTGTCACAATCCAGCTAGATTGTTTCGAATTGAGAAAAGAGGATTCATTAGGGAAGGGTATTTTGCCGATTTGGTAATAGTGGACCCAAATATGTCCCAAACGGTCAATCCTGAGAATATTCTTTACAAATGCGGCTGGTCGCCTTTTGAGGGCCAGTCCTTTACGTCTTCGGTGACCCATACCTTTGTCAACGGAAACCTGGTATTCAAAGAAGGTGTTTTCTACGAAGATGAGAAAGGTCGTCGCTTGATGTTTAACCGTTGATAGAAAAAAGACACCGACAAAATTGAAGAGACAAGTATTGGTCATACTGGCATTCCTGCTCATCATTTCCTGTGAAAGCAAGGTGAACTATGAGAAACCTGAGAATCTGATTCCCAGAGACACCATGATTGATCTCATTTATGAGATGCACCTGGCCGTTGGAACCTCGAATCTTAGGAATAAGAACAGTGAAAAAGACCGGAATTACATGTCCCTGGTTTACGAAAAGTACGGCATAGACAGCACTCGCTTCGCCATTAGTAATATTTATTACACTTCCCAGGCTGTGGAATATGAAGAAATGTTTGAAGAAATAGAACGCAGGCTGGAGGCTCTTCACGAAAAATATGAGAACGAGCGGGATTCGGCCATAAATGCCAGCAAGCGCAGAGACCGTATGCCTGCAGACAGCTTGAAGAGAATTGAAGAAATTGAGTACTAGAACTCCTCAATGATCACTTTTGTAGTTTTTCACTACGCGATCGATACAATCATCCATTTTCGCAAAAGAACAACCCAAAGTGTCGATTATTTTTTGAGAGGAGAAAGGATGATTTGATACCGAGGAGCGTGCCGTATGTTTGGTAAGCAGGGGAGGGGATAGCGTAATTTTACTCTTCAGCAATTCGAATCTCCAAATGAATTCCGTCATCCATCTGTTTATTTTGATGCCCGGTTTCCGTTTTTTCAGGCTGTCGGCTATTTTGAAAAGCACATCCCGATAGGTCAGGTTTTCCGCAACGAGGATAAATCGCTCATTTTGTATGTCGCTTTCCATCAAAGAAATCATGATTCTCACCACGTCCTGAACATCAACAAAACCCGTAACACCCGTCGTATAGAAAGGAAGACCTCCGGCAACACGGCTGAAAAGAGTGCCACTTCCCTTGTGCCAGGACCCAGAACCCAATATCACACCGGGATTCACAATAACGACCGGAACTTCTTCCTGCGAAGCTCTCCAAACCTCCATCTCAGCCCCGTATTTAGTAATGGCATACCCACTTTTGCCAGCTGTGTTGGTCCAATGGTCTGATTCATTTGTGACCTCACCTTCTCCGCGATTTTCGATGGCAGCAACAGAACTAACATAACAGAGTTTTTGAATCCGATTTGATATGCAGAGATTGACAATGTTGGTCGTACCTTCTATATTGACGCGCCGCATTCTATGATAATCCGAAGTGATAAAAGAAACAAGAGCCGCGCAGTGGTAAACATGCGTAACGTCCCGGAAAGCATCTTCAAGCGCTGACAGATCCAAAAGATCCGCTTCTACCCAACGAATTTTTTCAAAGAAGCTCTCGCTGTCTCCTCCATAGAAGCTAAAAATCTTCTTAACGCCGTTGAGGTCGCTCGTCCTTCTGTAAATCGCTCGTATTTCACTGTGCTCCCTCGAAAGGAAGTGAAGCAAATGAGATCCGACCAAACCAGTTCCACCCGTGACTAGAATCATGATACGAAAATAGTCAATATACAGGTACCAGAATAAACCCAATGATTAGAAGTTCTTGAGATGATCTTTTTTATATTTGCTGAAATTTTTGTGAAAATGACAGAGAATTTCGTTGAAGAGTTGAGATGGAGAGGGCTTTTGCACAATATTATGCCCGGTACCGAGGAGCAGCTTCAGAAAGAGTCGACTTCCGCTTATATCGGTTTTGACCCCACAGCAGATTCTCTGCATATCGGAAGCCTGGTTCAGATCATTCTCCTTATGCATCTTCAGAGAGCGGGGCATAAACCCATAGCACTTGTTGGAGGGGCTACGGGGATGATAGGAGATCCCTCAGGAAAGTCCAATGAACGAAATCTGCTGGATGAGGAAACCCTGAACAAGAACATTCAGGGTGTTAAGAAAACGCTCGAGCGATTCATAGATTTCTCTGCAGAAGCTGAGAATTCAGCTGAGATGGTGAACAATTACGACTGGATGAAGAATCTATCTTTCCTCGAATTCGCCAGGGACATCGGAAAGCACATCACAGTGAATTACATGATGGCAAAAGATTCGGTTAAAAACCGGATCAGTTCAGAATCAAAGGAAGGGATGAGCTTTACCGAATTCACCTATCAGCTCGTCCAGGGATATGACTTTCTCCATCTTTACACGCATTACGATTGCAAACTGCAAATTGGAGGAAGTGACCAATGGGGCAACATTACGACGGGAACCGAATTGATTCGAAGAAAGGTTCAGGGAAAAGCCTTTGCACTGACCAGCCCGTTGGTGACAAAAGCCGACGGCACCAAATTCGGCAAGACCGAGGGGGGAAACATTTGGCTGGACGCAAGGAGGACTTCCCCATATAAATTTTACCAGTATTGGTTAAACGCTTCTGATGAGGACGCCGAGAATTACGTCAGGATCTTTACCTTCCTCAACAAGGCGACGATTGAGGAGCTAATAGAAGAGCACAAGAAGGCTCCGCACCTGAGATTGCTTCAAAAGCGAATCGGCGAGGAGGTAACCGTCATGACGCATGGCAGAGCGGCTTGGGAAAATGCAGTGAGGGCTTCCAGCATCCTGTTCGGAAGATCTACTGCGGAAGATTTGAAATCCTTGGATGAGCAAACTTTTTTGGACATTTTTGAAGGTGTTCCCCAGGCAGATCTTTCCAGAGCTGACCTGAAAAACGGAATCGATGTTGTTGATGCGCTCAATGAAAAGTCAGGTTTCCTGAAGTCAAATGGAGAAGCCAGGCGCGCCCTCAAGGAAAATTCAATTTCGATCAATAAAGAGAAGGTACAAGAAGGCTTTATCCTTTCGGAAAACGATTTGATTGCCAACCAGTTCATACTTTTACAAAGGGGAAAGAGAAACTACTTTCTATTAAAAGTATCCTGACACATTTTAAAAGGGTCCATTCGTTAAAAGGAATCCCTAGATCGGCAAACATTTATCGAAAACTGCCGGGCCAAATTCAACCCGGCAGATTTTTGGAACCTCATCGGTCGTTCAAATGCGTCAATCCATAGTGCCAAATTTGGAACATTTGGTTGAACCACCTGCCAATGGCATAGCCAGCCGCATAAGAACCTTCCGCAGGTTCCGCCCCTCCAGTAATTCGAATGAGTTTGTCCTGCTCGAGCGAGCGCAAGCCTAAGTTTTCAGTCAGTAGCATCTTCGTTTTGTGTTTTTTCGTTCATTTTCTTGTTCTGATAGACTCCTGAATAGATCAGGAAGAAAGCAATAGTGGCAAAAAAGGCGACATTCGTCCATTTGTTTGTTGGAATCGAGAAAATTGAAAACGCCTGATCTCCAGAGGACAAAAGCGTATCGATCATCATTAAAAAATTCCCAATACCTACCAGCAAAAAAAGATAGATCCAGATCTTTGAGTTTATTATTTTCATTGTCTTCAAAGTTTTGGATCGGCTCCTGTGAGTCCATCCCACAAACCCCTGTAAAAGCTTCCCATTGTCTTGTAATACCATTCGAGAGCTTCGCTTATTGGACCTCCACCTCCTGTTATCTCGAACAGCTCTGATTGAGACAGGGCAATAAGGTCGTTTCTATTCAATACATCCATTTTCATCTTTTTCGCTTTTTTATTTTGGGTTGTTCCACCCTTGCACGAACCATTGGCCAACCTGATCTGCCGCCTTTCCCAGGCTGATCAGGGTGGTGAGCACACCCAATCCGACCAAGATTGGGTTGCCACCTCTGATTTCCAAAAGTTCATTTCTGTTGAGTTCTCTCATTTTCAATAATTGCGTTTGTTTCATAGTTGCAGATTTATGATCTAAAAAAGATCGGGTTTAACTTACAGCTGTCATGACATGGCCAAGATAGTTTTCGTTGCTGCACGAACCTTGCAGGGAGCTAAAAATTGAGTATTGATTTTCTCCTGCGTAGATTTGAAGAACCTGATCCCCTTGGATTATCTTAACCGAAATATTCACCAGGAGTTCAAAATCATGCGCGTAGAAGTAGGTGTTTGCACGCCTGTTGAAGCGAATTGGAGCGTCCATCGTTCGAAGTTGATCGATCAGATTGTAGAGCTGTCTTTCGCTGACATGCATCTTTTTCGCCATCATTTTAGGGCTTCCTGTAGACTCAAGTTTGATCATGCCGTGCAATTTTCGGAGTTGTTCGATTTGTTTCAAGGTATTCATGCGTGTGATACGATTAAATTGCTTTTTGTTCTTGAGATATCTTTCCTTTTTCCATGACTAAAATGCGATCTGCCTTTGCGAGAGTGCTCCTTCGATGAGAGACGATAATGACGGTTTTTCCTTCTCTTTTCAAACTTTCAATAGCGCGAATCATTGACTTCTCGGATTGCCCATCCAAAGAAGAGGTGGGTTCGTCGAGCAAAAGGATTTGGGGTTTTCGATAAAGGGCCCGCGCAATAGCGATGCGTTGTCTTTGGCCGCCGGAAAGACTGACCCCGCTCTCACCGATCAGAGTGTGACAGCCGTGTTCGAGGTTTTCGATAAAATCCTCCATTTCCAGGAGATTTATGATTTCCAAAACTCTTTTCAGGTCCATGCTGGAATCGCCCAAAGCAATATTTTCTGCAATGGTACCCGAGAACAATTCAATGTTTTGAGGAACAGCTGAAATCACTTTTCTGAGACTTGCGTCGTTGATATATCTCAGATCGGTGCCCCCTATCTTTATAGTACCATTGTCGATGGGATATGCTCTTTGCAAAAGGTTTAGAATGGTTGATTTTCCGGACCCACTCTCACCTTGGATCGCGGTGATCTCTCCGGCGCGGATGTTTGCACTAAACTTGTTGAGCACTTTCAGTCCGGGTTTGTATTGGAAGTCGATTCGATCGAAAACAACGTCTCCACTCCCGTTTTCACTTAAAGACACCCCCTCTTTGGGTTGGTCCGTATCGAGGTCAGTGATTTCGAAAAGCCTGTCTGCAGCAATGAGAGCGTTTTGAATGCTTTTATTTGAGGAGACGACAGCTGCAATGGGCCCGGTAAGATATCCTAGAATCGCATATACTGACAGAAGCTCACCGGTCGTCAAATGGGAATCAAGTACATAGAAGGATCCCAACCAAAGAAGCCCGGTGGTAAATAGATTTTGGATACCGAAAGAGCTGCTCTGTGCGAACACCTGGTTGAGAGAGGAGCGGTAACCGGCCCTCAGTAACGATAGGAATTTCACTTCTGTTTTCTCCAGCACATAGGATTCCGCACCAAAAAATTTGAGCGTGCGGATGCCCTGTAGAGACTCCACCAGATGGCTTTCAAGCTGAGCGGACGCCTCCATCACTCTTCTTTCGGTTTTTCTGTTGAAAATGTCTGTAAGGAGAAAAACTGCGCAGTACATCGGGATCATTGCAATCAGGAACAAGCCTATCTGCCAATTGTAGTACAGGATCAAAAGGTAGGATAGTATCACGATGAACACATTCACAGTCAGAGACATCACGGTGTGACTTATAAACATTCGAATTTTAATTGCATCTCCTACTCTAGAGATGATTTCACCGATTTTCATCGTGTCGAAGAATCGTTGAGGGAGCCGAAACAGGTGATTCTGATAACCAAGGACCAGGCGGGCATCGATTTCCTGACCAATTCGAATGATGAACACATCTTTAAATACACTAAGTGCGAGTTGCAGGATTAGGATTACAATCATGGCCAACCCCATAGTCTTCAATAGCCACAAATCTCCGAAAACCAGCACTTTGTCTGTAATGTTTCGGATAAAGACTGATGTTGAGAATCCGAGTAAGGTATAGAGTAACGATCCCAGGACGGCCTGAATGAGAATTCTGTAATGAGGTTTGAGCAGCCTCCAGAACCACGGCCAGACCTGGCTGGTTTTTGCTCCCGGCTCAAAGGAATCCGATGGCAAGAGGATCAAAAGAATGCCTTTCCAAATATCTGAGAACTCTACCCAGGTCATTCGTTTCAACTTTCCGTTGGCAGGGTCCATGATCTTGATATATGTTCTTTTTACCTGACAGATGACGACATAGTGATGACGTCCGTTCCTAAGCACTACATGGGCAAGAGCGGGTTTGGGAATTTTGAAGAGACTTTGTTGATTCCCTTGAACGCCCCGAGCGTCGAACCCGAGCTTTTTAGAAGCCTCCAGGAGGCCCATGATGCTGGTGCCCTGCTGGTCAGTACCGGCCATAGACCGCACCTGACTGATGGAAACATGCAACCCGTAGTACCTGCACACGGAAACAAGACATGCTGCACCGCAATCCGTGAAGTCCTGCTGCCTGGTTTTGAGCTTTCTTGCCTTAATGAAGGAGTCAGCTGATTTCATGATGGATTTCGATCTTTATCTTCAACGTCTTTCAAAATGATGTCAAAAGCAGACCTTCTGGCTGGCCGAAATCGGGCAAGCAGGGTCATACCTGCTTTCAACTGATAGGCGTGGAAATTTTTTTCAAGGGTATCGACCGAGCACCTCACCTCATAAATTGCCTTCTCATCATTTCTGTTGATCGAGGGTAGAATACCGGTGACTTTTCCTGAAAGAGTACCATTTTTTTCCTTTCCAAAGGACCGAAACTGAAACTCTACATTCTGGTTGGGTTGGACCGAAGTAATTTCGTCACCCGAGAGATAGCATCTCACAACAAGTTCGTGTTCCGGCTGGATCTCCAGAATCATTTCACCGCTTTCGACAACTGACTTGTCAATTTCATTTCTCAGCATCCGAACGTATCCATCAATGGGGGCGATGTTGAACTCCTCTTTACTTTGGGCTTCGATCCAGATAGAGAAGAGAGTATCGCCCTTTTGTACAAAACGATTTTCTTCAAATGGGTACAGTTTCAATATGCCTTTTGATTTCACTTTGACTTCAAAAGGGTGAATGGGAGGAGAGATCATCCCTGGAGATGTGGTAACTGATTCGATTTGAATCCAGGGCATGGTAATAAGGCAAGCTATTACGGTGATAAGCAGAACGGGATATAATACGCTGCTCTTATTTCTGTTTGTGTATCGATGACAGACGTAGTTGTATTCTGAAGGTACTCTGTAAAGATTCGATTTCATGGTCTTCTTTTGATACAGCAATGATCAAAAGAAATCAGTGAGCAGCACCCTTTTACTGCCTTTCAAAAGGTAAGGTTTTGAGCTACTTCACGCGGCTCAGGGTCAAACCGTCGCGAATAGGGAGCAGAACGGTCTCGATTCGTGGATCTTCATTGAGAAGCTTGTTGTACTTTATCAATTCTTTTGTGTCGATGTCTTTTTCATCCGGAGCCGAGGTTACCTTTCCGCTCCACAACACATTGTCGGACAGTAGAATTCCTCCCGGATTCATTTTATCGATGACCAGTTTGAAATAGTTGGAGTAATTCGCCTTGTCAGCATCTATGAACACCAGATCAAAAGGGCCTTCAAGACCCGGAATGATCTGCAACGCTTCACCGACGTGCTGCCGGATAAGACCTTTGAATTGCGATCGGTCGAAATACTTCTTTTGGAAATCAAAGAGCTCTTCATTGTGATCGATAGTGTGCAAGATTCCATCTTCCAGCATTCCCTCTGCCAGGCACAGGGCCGAGTATCCCGTATAGGTGCCGATTTCCAGTATGGTTTTCGGGCGGACGAGTTTCGAGATCATTGAGAGAACCCGCCCCTGAAAATGACCGCTGATCATGCGGGGCACAAGGGCTTTTTGCCAAGTTTCCCTGTACAGTTCCCCCAGAAGCTCGGGCTCCTTCTGGCTGTGGTCTGCTGCATATCGGGCGATGTGGTCGGGTAAAAAGTCCATTTTCAAATCTACAAAATTGGCGCAAGAAGGCGGGCAATGGAGCAAATAACCTTGACGTACCATTTTCTGCGCCTCAGTATTTCAACAGTCAGGGGATAGCTGTATTCGAGGTCATTCATGAAGGTCGATTTCAGGTCCCGGGCTATTTTTTCGCTGAGCATGAAGGCATTGACTTCGGCATTGAGGTTGAAGCTGCGCTGATCCATATTGGTGCTTCCCACAGTGGACACCGCACCGTCAATGATCATCATTTTCGAGTGCATCATTCCCCGCGTGTAATAATTGATTTCCACCCCACTGTTCAAAAGGTCTTTGAAATAGGTTTGCGAAGCGTAAAAAGCAGTTTTGCTGTCGGGTTTTTCGGGAAGAATCAGGGAGACCTTCACCCCGCTTTTGGCTGTGATCTTCAGGGCGTTCATGATGGATTCATCCGGGACGAAATAAGGGGTTGTGATCAACACTTCTTCCTGAGCAGCGGTGATCATCCTGAAAAAAGCCTCCTTGATGGTTTGATTGTTCTTTCCGTAGTCACTTCCGAGGATGCTGGTCGGGACTTTGCTCTGAATCTTGCTCAGGTTTCGATAGCGAACCTCTTCCAGTTCGATCTTCTGACCACTTACAAAGTACCAGTCGCTGATGAACAGATATTGAAGATCGATCACAGCCTCTCCCTTGATCATGATATGGGTATCCCTCCAATACAGGCCACTCTTGCTCGGGTTGATGTATTTGTCGTTGATGTTGATGCCGCCGACAAAGCCGACTTCGTTGTCTATCACGGCAATCTTGCGGTGATTCCTGTAGTTGGCTTTATGAGCCAGCCTTGAAAAAACTACAGGCATGTAGGGATAGCTGGCAACGCCGCTGTTGCGCATCCGAGCAAGCGTAGATCGGGTAAGCGAGCTTCCCACATCATCGTAGATCACACGCACTTTGAGGCCCTCTTCAGACTTTTTACACAAAATGTCTATCACTTGTCGGGCGATGTCACTTTCCCGGATGATGTAATAATCCAGGTGAATGCTCTCTTTTGCCTTTTGAAGCTCCTTGATGAAAGCCGGAAACTTTTCCTCACCGTTATTCAGCAAGGTGATCTCATTGTTGAGTGTAAAGCTTACTTGCTCAATGTTGTAGAATAAAGTTGGAAGTTTCGCATCGGTATCGTCAATGCGAACATCAGCATCTTCTTTTTGCTCCTCGTTGATCTTGTTGAGATAAACCTTGTCGAAATACCTTTTTTTTGTAAAGAGCTTTTTCTTCTGGTACTGTGCCCCGAATAAGAGATAAATGACAAGACCGGCGACAGGGACCAAAAGAATCAAGAAGATGTACGCAAATGCCTTTTCCGGCTTTTTGTTGTCCAGTATGATCAGCAAGACCACGAAACTGACAAAAATGTAGTAGGCTATTAAAGTGAAGGGCTTTATGGTTTCTATAAATTCCATAATTCAAAGCCTGTCTTGGAAGTGTCAGTTCTTGTTGAGTTCCTCCTGGAGTTTGGCCTCCAAATCCTTTTTCTCCTCTTCGGGCATTTGGTCAGAACCCTGGCAAGGGGTGGCAAAACGCTTGTATACATCTGTCATGAGGCTGTTTTGCCGGGTGTATTTCTTGCAGTGCTTGCACAAAGCAAGGTGAAGCGACAAACGAATTCTGTCATACAAAGAAGCTTCATTGTATTGGCTTTTGTCGCAAATCGTAGTCGCCTCGTCACAATTGATTGATAGTTTCATTCCCATTCCCTTAGTTTTTGAACCAATTCTCTTCCATGCATTTCCTTAACTGCGTCCGGGCCCTATGGATGATCACCCAAAGATTTGACGGAGTGATGCCCAGTTCATTACAGATTTCCTCTGTTTCGTATCGTTGCACTGTTTTGAGCATGAAGACGATGCGATATTTGTCTGGAAGATTGTCAATGCAACGGTCCAATGCACCCTTGAGCTCGGTGTTCTCGATGGCCTGATCCGCTTCGTTGCCCCAGGATTGCGGCGCTCGTTCCTCGATCCAGTTTCCCTTTTGCTCCCCGTCTTCATAGAAGTTCATTCTGACTTCTTTTTGCCCTTTGGCCGAATTGATCTTGCGATAGTAATCGATGATCTTTCTTTTGAGGATTGAAACCAGCCAGGTTCTTTCAGCCGCCTGCCCCCTGAAACTGTCCTTGCCTTTCACGCCCGACAAGAAGGTCTCCTGCACGAGGTCCTTGGCGATTTCCTGGTTGTCGACACGCGTGATGGCATAATTGTACAGATAATCCGCATATCTCACGACCCATTTTCCCGGTTCAAGCACATGCGTTTTGGTATCTGACATAGGTTTTGTTTGAGTTTACAATGACGTAAATATAGGAATTCCTGAACGGAAAATAATGCCCTGAGCCTTAAGAAAAATAGATGGTTTGCGTATATTTGTATTCCATTTCTAAACCACGTAAAATGAGCGGATTTCTATCTTCTTCCATCGCCCGGAAAGTGGCAATGGCGCTTTCAGCACTTTTTCTTATCATTTTTCTGATCATTCACCTTTCGGTAAACATCACCTCCCTTTTTAGTGAGAAGCTTTTCAATCAATTGTCTCATTTTATGGGAACAAACCCGCTGATTCAGTTCGCGCTTCAGCCAGTGCTCATATTGGGTGTTGTCTTCCATTTCGTGATGGGCTTCGTCCTGGAGCTCAAAAACAAAAAATCAAGGGGTGTTCCTTACGCAAAATACAATGGAGCAGCCGGGGCGAGCTGGGCTTCCAGGAATATGATCCTGTCTGGGGCAGTCATTCTGGCTTTTCTCGTGTTGCACTTCATCGACTTCTGGGTTCCCGAAATGAAATACAAATATGTGGAGTTTCTTCCTGAGGATCCAAATCGATACTTTGAGGAGCTGCAGCACAAGTTTGTGAGTCCACTCAGGGTGGGGGCCTATGTAATTGCCTTTGTGTTGCTTGCCAGTCACTTGGCGCACGGTTTCCAGTCGGCCTTCCAGTCGATGGGGATCAACAACAAATACACCCCGTCTATCAAAGCTTTCGGCAAGTTCTATTCCTATGCCGTACCATTGGGATTCATCCTCATCGCATTATACCACCACTTTAATCATTAATATCTTCTTTCATGGCAAAACTAGATTCTAAAGTACCTAAGGGTCCGATCAAGGATAAATGGACCTCGCATAAAGATCATATTGACCTTGTCAATCCGGCCAATAAGAGGAATATTGACATTATTGTCGTAGGAACCGGTCTTGCAGGCGGTTCAGCCTCTGCAACATTGGCAGGTCTGGGATACAACGTAAAGGCATTCTGTTACCAGGATTCGCCTCGTCGCGCGCACTCCATCGCAGCTCAGGGAGGGATCAATGCGGCGAAGAACTACATGGGAGATGGCGACTCGGTTTATCGCCTGTTTTACGATACAGTGAAAGGAGGGGACTATCGTTCCCGCGAAGCCAATGTTCATCGTCTCGCTGAGGTGTCGGTGAATATCATCGACCAGTGCGTGGCACAGGGCGTTCCTTTCGCACGCGATTATGGGGGCCTTCTTGACAACCGCTCCTTTGGAGGAGTCCTGGTCTCGCGAACCTTTTACGCCAAGGGACAGACCGGACAACAGCTGCTTCTGGGGGCTTATTCGGCGATGAACCGCCAGATTGCCCGTGGCAAAATTGAAATGCACAACCGTCACGAAATGCTCGACGTCGTTCTCGTTGACGGAAAAGCCAGAGGAATTATTGCCCGCGACCTTGTTACCGGGGAGATTGAAAGACACAGTGCCCATGCGGTGGTAATTGCCACCGGAGGTTATGGCAACGTTTATTTCCTGTCGACTATGGCTATGGGGGCTAATGCGACAGCGGCCTGGAAGGTTCACAAACAGGGGGCCTATTTCGCGAATCCATGTTTCACCCAGATTCACCCGACATGCATCCCGCGCTCTGGAGACTACCAGTCGAAACTGACTCTGATGTCGGAGTCCCTTAGGAATGACGGACGAATTTGGGTGCCTAAAAACCTGGAAGATGCCAAAGCCATCCAACAGGGCAAGCTGAAGCCTACTGAGATTCCTGAAGAAAACCGCGACTACTATCTCGAAAGAAGATATCCGGCTTTCGGCAATCTCGTGCCCAGGGATGTGGCCTCAAGAGCTGCTAAGGAGAGATGTGATGCCGGATATGGCGTCAATGCGACTGGTGAGGCAGTTTACCTGGACTTCTCAAGCGCTATCGAGCGATACGGAAAAGAGCAGGCTAAGATCAAGGGAATGAAGAACCCGAGCAAACAGCAAATCACAGAACTAGGTGAAGCCATCGTGGAGGCCAAATACGGGAACCTTTTCCAGATGTATGAAAAAATTCAGGCTGAGAATCCGTACAAGACCCCGATGATGATCTACCCGGCAACACACTATACCATGGGAGGCATCTGGGTAGACTACAACCTGATGACCACGATACCTGGTTTGTATGCCATCGGTGAGGCCAATTTCTCTGATCACGGAGCAAACAGGCTGGGAGCCTCCGCTTTAATGCAAGGGTTGGCAGACGGCTATTTTGTTCTTCCGTACACCATAGGGGACTATTTGTCCGATGATATACAAACGGGTAAGATTCCTACTGACAGCCCGGAGTTTGAAGCCGTCGAAAAGAATGTAAAAGAAAGACTCGATTTCTTCATCAACAACAAAGGAACCCATTCGGTTGACTACTTTCACAAGAAGCTGGGCAAGGTCATGTGGGACAAGGTCGGCATGTCGAGAAATGAAAAACAGCTCAAAGAAGCGATTGAAGAAATCCGCGCTATCCGCGAGGACTTCTGGAAGAATGTCATGGTACCGGGATCCCTGGATGAGCTGAACCCCGAACTTGAAAAAGCAGGCCGGGTAGCCGACTTCCTGGAATTGGGCGAATTGTTTGCCAAGGATGCCCTGGAGAGAAACGAGTCGTGTGGAGGTCATTTCCGCGAAGAGTACCAGACACCCGAGGGAGAGGCACTGAGAGATGATAAGAATTACGCCTACGTGGCAGCCTGGGAATACACCGGGGAGCCCAGTGAGGCCAAATTGCACAAGGAGCCACTTGAGTTCAAGGACATCGAATTGAAAACACGTTCATACAAATAAGAAGACACTATGAATTTAACCTTAAAAATCTGGAGACAGAAAGGGTCGCATGACAAAGGCGGCATTGTCGAGTATAAAGTATCCGATATTTCAGAGCATATGTCATTTCTTGAAATGATGGATGTGTTGAATGAAGGTCTAATCGCAAAAGGCGAGGAGCCTGTTGCTTTTGATCACGATTGTCGTGAAGGCATTTGCGGAACATGTTCGCTACAGATCAATGGAGAGCCTCATGGACCCGACAAGGCCATTACGGCATGTCAGTTGCATATGCGCTCCTTCAAAGACGGCGACACGATCTATATCGAGCCCTGGAGGGCCAAAGCATTTCCTGTGATCAAGGACCTCATCGTCGATCGCTCGGCTTTTGACAGAATCCAGCAGGCAGGAGGATATATCTCGGTGAACACCTCTGGAAACACCCAGGACGCCAATGCTATTCCGATTCCTAAGCTGGACGCAGACCTATCGATGGATGCCGCTACCTGCATTGGTTGCGGCGCATGTGTGGCAGCCTGTAAGAATTCTTCTGCCATGCTGTTTGTGGGAGCCAAAGTGTCTCAATTCGCGCTACTTCCGCAAGGACGCGTCGAGGCCAAGGATCGTGTTTTGAACATGGTCAAGCAGATGGACCTGGAAGGGTTTGGCAATTGCACCAATACCGGGGCCTGTGAAGTGGAATGCCCCAAAAGCATATCCCTGACCAATATCGCGAGAATGAATCGCGAGTACCTGAAGGCCAGCATTTGAGAAACCCGAAATGCCCACATATAAAGCCAGATTAGATTCCAAACTCCCCCATGCGGGAACGAGCATCTTTGCTGTGATGAGCAAACTTGCTCATGAGCACGGAGCCATCAATCTGTCCCAGGGCTATCCCGACTTTCCGACCTCACCCCGATTGATCGAGCTTGTTCATGAAGCCATGAAGACGGGTCACAATCAGTATGCGCCCATGCCGGGGATTTTTGACCTTAGAGAGGCCATAGCTGAAAAGCTGGAGCGATTATACGAGACCCATTACGATCCCGACACGGAGATTACCGTAACCGCCGGGGCGACCCAGGCCATTTTTACCGCGATTGCCGCTACTGTTCAGAAAAACGACGAAGTGATTCTGTTCGCGCCTGCCTATGACTCCTATGCCCCTTCTGTAGAAGCCAACGGGGGAGTTCCCGTGGAAATTGAGATGGAACTGCCCACCTTTACAATTGACTGGCAGAAAGTAAAGCAGTCGATCACCGAAAGGACACGGATGATCATCATCAACTCACCTCATAATCCGACAGGTTCGGTATTGACAGATCAGGACATGAAGCAGCTCTGCGAACTGACCGCCAACAGCTCCATCATCATCTTGAGCGATGAGGTCTATGAGCACATGATCTACGATGGAGCAAGGCACAACAGCGTAGCTCGCTACCCGGATCTGGCAGACAGGAGCTTTCTCGTAGCTTCATTCGGAAAGACCTTTCACAACACGGGTTGGAAGCTGGGTTATTGCGCCGCGCCGCGCGAACTCATGTCTGAATTCAGGAAGATTCACCAGTTCAATGTATTCAGCGTCAATCACCCGATGCAGAAAGCGATTTCCAAGTATTTGAAGGACCCAGACAATTACGAATACCTGTCTGGATTTTTTGAAGCAAAACGCAATCTTTTTCTGGGAGCGATGGAGGGATCCAGATTCTCGTTTATTCCCTCAAAAGGAACCTATTTTCAACTTATGGGATACAGTTCTATAAGCGAAGAAGGCGACATGGAGCTCGCAAGTCGCATAACTCGTGAGCACAAGGTGGCGTCCATCCCGGTATCGGCTTTTTACCAGAACAAAACGGATAACAGGATTCTGAGATTCTGCTTTGCAAAAAGTGAAGAAACCCTGCTGCGTGGGGCTGAGATCCTGAGGAGACTTTGAAAATTACTATTTTAGAACTGAAGGATGAAGAACGAATTGACAATTACAGTGGTCCAGACCGACAATCACTGGGAGAGAATTGACGACAACCTGGAGATGCTTTCCAATAAGATTTTTGGGATCCAGGAGGACATTGACATATTGCTGCTCCCGGAGCTTTTCACCACGGGCTTCACCATGACGGGGGTGAATCTTGGAGAACCCATGGACGGGAAGACGGTCAATTGGATGAAAGAATGGGCCAGCAAAAAAGACTGCCTGGTGGCAGGAAGCGTCCTGATCGAAGAAAATGGAAAGCTATACAACAGGTTTGTGGCAGCATTTCCAAAGGGAGAATTGAAGTATTCAGACAAAAGACATCTTTTCTCGTTTGCCGGGGAGGACAAGGTTTTTGAACAGGGAACCGAAAGGCTGGTTTTTGAATTCAGGGGCTTTCGAATATGTCCGCTGATTTGTTATGACCTGCGTTTTCCGGTCTGGTCGAGAAACACCGAGAACTTCGACATGCTGCTCTATGTGGCCAATTGGCCCGATGCCCGAATGCTGGCATGGGACACCTTGTTAAAGGCAAGAGCCATAGAGAATCTTTGTTATGTAGCAGCGGTGAACCGGGTTGGAACCGATAAAAACA